>UQVD01000147.1 GCA_900544385.1 uncultured Collinsella sp. | reverse complement strand
GAGCACAACCTTGCCAAGGTTGGGGTCGCGGGTTCGAGCCCCGTTGTCCGCTCCAAACGCAACAGCCCGACTACTACGGTAGCCGGGCTTTTTTTGTACCTATCTCCTAGGCTCGAACCCGAGAGGGGGCGAGCGTTTTGGGTCGTGGCTGTGGCGTTGTTTGCCGCGAATGTCCGCTTTGGGCGTATCATCGTGGGCATCTCGCATAACCTCGTTGCAAGGGAGATACGCCCCATGGCTACAGAAAAGTCTTCTTCGCGCTCATGGATGTCCGATGCCGCGATCTATCAGATCTACCCGCGCTCGTTTAAGGATTCGACTGGTTCGGGTCTGGGCGATATCGCGGGCATTACCCAGCAGATGGACTATCTTGAGCGGCTGGGTATCGAGGCCATCTGGCTGAGCCCGTTTTACCCTTCGCCTCTTGTCGATGGCGGCTATGATGTGGCGGACTACTGCGATGTCGACCCACGTCTCGGCTCGCTTGACGACTTCGATGACATGATCGCTGCGGCTCACGCGCGCGGCATCAAGGTCATCGTCGACATCGTGCCCAACCATTCATCCAACCAGCACCCCTGGTTCAAAGCCGCTCTTGCCGCCGGCCCCGGATCGCCCGAACGCGCCCGTTATATCTTCCGCGATGGTCGCGGCGAGCATGGCGAGCTGCCTCCCACCAATTGGAATGCCAACTTTGGCGGCCCCGCATGGACGCGTGTTGCGGACGGTCAGTGGTATCTGCACATGTTTACGCCCGAGCAGCCGGACTTTGACTGGTCATGCCCTGAGGTTCACGCGCTCTTTTGCGACGTCCTGGCGTTTTGGAGCGATCGAGGCGTCGACGGCTTTCGCATTGATGTGGCGCAGGGTCTCGCCAAGGATCTCGACCGCGATGACCTCGACCGGTGGCATCTCGCCGAGGGCGATGACATGGTTGACGACGGCACCCATCCGCTGTGGGACCGCAATGAGGTCCACGAGATCTATCGCGAGTGGCGCCGCGTGTTCGACCGCTATAATCCGCCGCGCAGTGCCGTTGCCGAGGCGTGGGTGCTGCCCGAGCGCCAGTATCTCTACGCGCGTCTCAGCGAGCTTGGCCAGACATTCAACTTTGAGTTTGCCAAGGCCACTTGGACCTATGATGACATGCACACTGCAATCGAGAAGGGCTTGAAGGCAGCCGTCGAATCCGATTCCGCCTCGACCTGGGTACTCTCCAACCACGACGTGCCGCGCGTGGCGACACGCTATGCCCTGCCGCAAATCAAGGCGACGCGCTACCACCAGATTGCGCTCGACTGGCTCTTGCGCGACGGGTCGTCTTATGACGAGGACCGTGAACTCGGCGAGCGCCGCGCGCGGGCGGCCCTTTTGCTTGAGCTGGCGCTTCCGGGCTCGGCATACGTGTATCAGGGTGAGGAGCTCGGCCTTTTTGAGGTGGCTGATATCCCGTGGGCTGCACTCGAAGACCCTGCTGCGACCAATACGCACGGACCGAAGCGTGAGAAGGGGCGCGACGGCTGTCGTGTGCCCCTGCCGTGGGTGGCGGCGGACGATCCCGCGCATGGCGGATCGTTTGGGTTTTCGCCGGCAGACGCCGATGCGGCGCCCCATCTGCCGCAGCCTGCATGGTTTTCCGATTATGCTGCCGATAGGGAAGAAGTGGACCCGACATCGATGCTTGCGCTCTATCGTGACGCCCTCTGGCTGCGGCGCAAGCTGCGCGGGTGCGCCAACGATCTTGCGTGGCTCGATCTTGACGGGCGCACCGGTCTTGCGGATGGTGCCGAGGGCGCTGAGGGCGGCGTCATCGCCTATCGCCGCGATAACGGCTGGGCGTGTGTGACGAACTTCGGTGCAGCACCCGTGGAGCTGCCGGCGGGCAGGGTCCTGCTCACCTCATCACCGCTTGCAGACGGCAGGCTCGCGCAGGACAGCTCTGCCTGGATCATGCTCGGTGAGATGTAGGGGCATCTCGCTGCGAGCCTGCGTTTGTTCGCGCCTTTCGTGACGACTGATGCCCTCGCGAGAGCGTCGCAAAACTTTTCAAAAAAAAGTTCTTGCATAGGATGCGGGCATCACGTAAGATTAATCCTCGTAAGCGGACATGGCTCAGTTGGTAGAGCACAACCTTGCCAAGGTTGGGGTCGCGGGTTCGAGCCCCGTTGTCCGCTCCA
>UQVD01000146.1 GCA_900544385.1 uncultured Collinsella sp. | reverse complement strand
CTGATCGGTCTCGTGGGCTCGGAGATGTGTATAAGAGACAGGGTATCTTTGGCGCCCGTGATCCCCAACTGCTGTTCCATTCGAATGCGCAGCCCTATGCCTGCCGTGCGGCTTTTTCGCGCGAGCTGCTCAATCGCGAAGGCATTCGCTTCGCCCCCGGTCTGGCTTTGGGCGAGGACGTCGTCTTCCAATTTGCGGCTTATGCGCTTGCCCGCAAGACCGTCGTCATGCCGGACAAGTTCTACCACTACGTGATGGAGAGTGAATCGGCGACGCACGAGTTCAACAGTGCCGAGGCTCGCGCCAAAAAGCTTGACGCCCACATGAGGATGCTCGAGGAGGTCTTGGAGGACTGGGCGGCCTACGGTCTTTTGGACCTGTGCCCCGGCGAGCTGATAACTTGGTTTTTGGACCTCATTGTGTTCGACCTGGCGCGCTTGGATGCCGATGACTTCCATCGCGTGGCGGCTCGCGTCAACATGGACCTTACGACGTTTTTGGGAACGGAGTGGGCGGATATGCCTGCTAAGGGCGCCGTTTGCCGTGTTGCCCAGAAGCTCGTTGCGGCGACCTCGGGCGTTTCGATGGCAGACGCCACGCTGTTCTATCTTTCGACTCGCGGTCTCAAAGCCTGCCTGGAGCGCTTTATCTAATTCCAAGCGCTGCCGCCCGCCGCAACTCGGCTGCTAAAATAACCCTGTTACACGCTATCCAACAGGAGGTTCTCTTGCAGAACTCTGATACCCCTAAAGTTTCGCTGCTTGTTCCCATCTGCAATGTTGAGCGCTACCTGCGCGAGTGCCTCGATTCCGCCGTTGCGCAGACGCTCAAGGACATCGAGATTATCTGTATCAACGACGGCTCCACCGATAGTTCGCCAGATATCATCCGCGAGTACATGGAGCGCGACTCCCGTGTCAAGATGATCGACAAGGCCAACAGCGGCTACGGCGACTCGATGAACCGCGGCCTGGAGATGGCTCGCGGCGAGTACGTGGGCATCCTTGAGTCCGACGACTTTATGTTTGAGGATTCGCTCCAAAAGCTGGTCGCCAAGGCCGATGCTGAGCATGCCGATGTGGTGAAGGGCGACTTTTACCTGTATTGGTCCACGCCCAGCGAGCGCCGTGAGCTGTTTGGGATCATCGACGAGCATATGACGGGCGCCGCGTATCGCCCTGTCGATCGCCCGGGCATCTTCTACCGCAAACCTTCCATTTGGTCGGCTATCTATCGGCGCGAGTTCCTCAACGACAATCAGATTCGGTTCCTTCCCACGCCGGGTGCCTCGTATCAGGACGCAGGCTTTAACTTTAAGGTTTGGGCTTGCGCCGAGCGCGCCGCGTTTATTGCGGACCCCATTTTGTGCTATCGCCAAGATAACGAGAAGAGCTCCGTTAATTCGCCCAACAAGGTGTTTTGCGTTTGCGACGAATATGCCGAGATGCAGCGCTTTTTGGACGAGCGTCCCGAGCTCAAGGCTCAGCTCCAGGGCATTTTAATGCGCATGAAGGTCGATACGTACCGTTGGAATGACGAGCGCCTGGTCGATGAGCTGCGTGGGCAGTTTTGGGAGAAGGCTTCACCCGATCTCAAGGCCGATTGGGATGCCGGTCGCTTTGACTTGTCGCTGTTTGATCCGCGTGGCGAGACCGACTTGCGCCTGATGGTCAAGTCGCCCCGCGCCTATATCGATTCGCGCTTTGACTTTAAGAAGCCGGGCAAGCTCAATACGTTTAAGCATTACTTGAAGATCGGCGGCCTGCCGCTGGTCTGGCGCGTGCTGACGTATCAGCGCACCTACGGCGATAACCCGCATCCCGACGACGTGCCGGCGGCGCAGTAGGAGCACGTGATTATGGCTACCCCTAAGATTTCCGTTGTCGTTCCCATCTATAAGGTGGAGGAGTGCCTGGCCTGGTGCCTGGACTCCCTGCTTGCGCAGGATATGCCCGATTGGGAGGGCGTGCTGGTCAACGATGGCTCGCCGGACGGTTCGCGCGATATTGCGGCTGCCTATTGCGAAAAGGACGCGCGCTTTAGGCTGGTTGATAAGGAGAACGGCGGCCTGTCGAGTGCACGTAATGCAGGCATCGCTGCGTCCACGGCGTCTATCGTCGCGTTTTTGGATTCCGACGACCGCTTTACGCCCGATGCATGCCGCGTGATCGTCGATACCTTTGAGCGCGAGGACTGCGACGTTTTGACCTTTGGCGCGACTCCGTATCCGCTGGAGGCGGGGTATCCGTGGCTTAACTATGTTCTGAGCCCGCGCGATGTGTCGTTTGAAGGCTATAGCTCTGACTTGCTGTTTAAGGAAGCATCTCGCCCCTTTGCATCTGTCTCTTATACACATCTGACGCTGCCGACGATA
>UQVD01000145.1 GCA_900544385.1 uncultured Collinsella sp. | reverse complement strand
CACTGCATATCGTCGGCAGCGTCAGATGTGTATAAGAGACAGCTATATCGAGTGGATCGCGCTTGAGGCCGAGGGCCGCCTGGAGGTCCATTACCTTGAGCCCGGCATGAAGCCCACGACGTTTTTCGCTGGCGGCTCCAAGACCGGTACCGTCTATGCCTACTGCAACCTGCATGGGCTGTGGTCCGCGACGTTCTAGGAGCGCGCCCCCGCTCGGGGTATCATAGCTAGCATATGCACATGCGAGCGCCGGCTGCATTATGCGGCCGGCGCTTTTACTACGATAACGACAGTTACGATGGGAAGGGCTTGTCCATGAAGCTCGCGCTTGCACAGATCGATATGCGCCTGGGTGATATTGAGGGCATTTGCAGCCGCATCGAGGACCAGGCTCGCCTGGCTCATGAGCGCGGCGCGCGCGTGCTGTGCGTTCCGGCCCCGCTCTTTATGGGTGCCATGCCCGGTGGCCTGGTGGGCGCTGCCGATTTTGAGCACGATATGTTGATGGGCCTGACGGGCGTTGCCGAGCGCATCCAAGAGCTCGACATGATCTGCATCGTGCCCGCTGCGGTTTCGTTTGAGGGCCAGCCCCTGCTTGACTATATGATGCTTAAGGATGGTCGCGTGGTGCCCGCGCGCACAAGCATCGCCCTGCAGCGTGGCGAGAACAACGACACGCGTTGGGCACCGCCGGTGTTTGACGTGGACGGCGTGCGTATCGCCGTGATCTTCGACTTGGACCGCGAGCTCGAGATGCTGCCGACCGGTGTCGACCTCATTGCCTATTTCCAATTCAACGCATTTGACATGACCGACCGCGAGACGGCTGCCGTCGCCGCCGTGCGCAGCGGTGCTTACCGCAAGATCGCCTCCAAGCGCAGTGTATGGTTTGCCTGCATGGCGCCGGTCGGCGCCTATGACGAGTCGGTGTATACCGGCGGATCGTTTGTGCTCGACGATTGTGGTCGCGTGGTGGCCCAGGTGCCCTGTTTTGAGGAGAGCCTGCTGGTTCAGGAGATTCAGCGCGGCGTGATGCTCGATGCCCTGGAGGACCATGAGCTGCCCCAGTTTCGCTCCGAGGAGTGGCTGTGGCAGGCGCTGGTGCTTGCCGTGCGCGACAATGCCCGCGCCCGCGGTGCGTCGCGTGCCGTGGTAGCGCTCGAGGGCGATTTGCCGTCGTCCCTGTTGGCGGCACTTGCCGTCGATGCCTTGGGTCCGCGTAATGTGATTGGCCTGGTGCTGGGGCGCAATCGCATCTTTACGCCGGCGCAGGAGGAGGCCGAGGCTGCCCGTTGTTCCGCTGTTCGCTCAATCGCCGAGCGCTTGCACATTCGCACTGTCGAGCGCGATGCGCCGGATGCGGCGCGCGTGCTCGATCGCGACGTGTCGGCGGGCGATGCCGAACGCCTGCGTTCGCGTGCGCTGGGCCTGATGCTCGAGGATACGGCGCTCGAGCTGGGCGCTATGGCGCTGAGCCCGCTTTCCAAGACCGAGTACGCGCTGGCGGCGCCCGCGCTTTGCGGTGGCTACCAGGGCGATTATGCGCCCTTTGGCGATGTGTATCTGTCGACGCTCGAGTTTGTGGCACGCGTGCGCAACCGCGCCTCGGCCGTGGTGCCCCAAGAGCTCGTGACGCTCAACGCGGTGGAGGATTGCATGGATCGCGTGCTGGCGCAGGCGCTCTCGACGCTCACCGGTCCGGTTGATATGCTCGATCGCGCGGCACAGCTGCTGGGCGGGCTTGAGCCGGGCGAGGTCGATGGTGCGCTTGAGTCGCACGTAGACCGCAATCGACCTTTCGACGACATCCCGATGGCCGCCGCCAAGCCCGAGGTCTGTTCGCTGCTGCTGATGCTCGTGCGCCAGGGCGAGGCCGCCCGCCGCATGCTACCGACGGCGCCGATCGTCTCGGCCCGTTCATTTGTCGAGCGCTCCTGGCCGTACATGCTCGCGTGGTCCGATCTGGGGCTCAACGGTAAGGAGCGCATGACGGTTGATTCGCTGGCACGCGCCGAGGTGCGCCGCTTTGCCGACGACGATACGAGTGACCGTATGCGCGGTGAGATGATGGGCATATTGGGCGAGCTGTTGGGTATTTCGCCCGAGCAGATGGAAGAGCTGCGCTCCGAGGACGGTCAGCGTCGTTTGCATGAGGGCATGAAAAAGTTTGAGGGTGAGGTCCAGGACGCCATCGACAAGATGATGGGCGGCCAGGGCGGACCGCAGGGTGGGCCCCAGGGTGGTCCGATGCCGCATCCGCCGGTTGATCCCCGACAGTTTCCGTTCTTCAGCCAGAACTAACTATGGGATGGGGCCAAGGTTACGCGGTTTTACCAAACCGCGTAACGAGTCGACGCTGCGCGCCCGCCAGAGCGGCAATCTGCCTTTCAATCGTCGGGCATGACCACCAGGTCTATGCCCTCCTCTT
>UQVD01000144.1 GCA_900544385.1 uncultured Collinsella sp. | reverse complement strand
GAGGAAGAGCTCGACCTTCTCCCTGCTGTACATGCGAACCTCCAGTCCGGACCGCCCCGCGGTCCAACTTTCTGTCCGCACCCCCAAACAGTCCCTATTTCACCGCAACTTATGAGGAGGCTATTCGTCGCTGCACGGCTTGCGACGGTTGGCCTTTTTAATGGCGTTGAAGTGCTTGTCATTGAGCCTGCGCTGGCGAGATCGCAGAGGCACCTTGGTCTTTACGCGTCGGCGCGGTGGACGCCCGCGACGCTCAAGCTCAGCGAGCAGCTTGCGCAGGCAGCTCGCGCGATTCTGAAACTGGCTGCGGCTCTCACGCGCCGTCACGGTAATCCCCGAAGGGATATGTTTCATGCGTACCGCCGAGTCCGTCGTGTTCACGCCCTGTCCGCCCGGACCCGTCGCGCGAAACACCTGCACCTCGCAATCGCGCGCCAACTCCTCGACCGACATCTCGGCATAGCGCGCATACTCGCGCCATCCCATCTTGTTCTCATCCATATCAACACCTCCCCTCATACAAAAAAATGTGACAAAGGGACAGTCCCTTTGTCACATCGCACACCAATCGCTTGTGCTGCGCGCCTAGGCGAACGTAATCTCGCCGTTCTCGCAGTCCATTTCGGCGATACGGGCCAGGCTCTCAACGCGGAAGCCGCGCTTGCGGAGCTTATCGCCGCCGCCCTGGAAGCCCTTCTCAACGGCGATGCCAATGCCGGCAACTTCGGCGCCCGCAGCCTCGCAGATCTTGATAAGGCCCTCGAGCGCGCAGCCGTTGGCCAGGAAGTCGTCGATAATCAGGACTTTGTCGCCCTCGGACAGGAAGCGCTTGCCAACGATGACCGGGTACTCCTTCTGCTTGGTAAAGGAGTAGATGGTCGTGGCATACTGCTCGCCGTCGAGGTTGATGGACTGCGCCTTCTTGGCAAAGACCACCGGCACGCCGCCAAAATGCTGGGCCGCGATGCAAGCCATTCCAATGCCCGAAGCCTCGATAGTCAGGATCTTGTTGATCTCGACACCCTCGAACAGACGGGCCCACTCGGCGCCCATGTGGTCGAACAACTCAACGTCGCACTGGTGGTTGAGGAAGGCATCAACCTTAAGGACGTTACCGGCCTTTACGATGCCGTCATGGCGAATACGATCCTCAAGCTCCTGCATGGCGCAACCCCTTCTCACGGCAACGATACCGCGCGATTAATAAACGTTGTTCGATAGTCTACCACGGACCGACCCCCGCCCGCCCCACAAGCCGCATCGCACCACAAACCAGTCTTTTTGGGACGGCGCGAATCGTGGCAGACAGCCTCCCAACAAGCTAATGGCGGGCGCGCATCTTCACCAAACGCACCATGGCAAGCGCAAAGCCCACAGCGGCCACAGCCATAAGCACATAGAACACCGATCGAAAGCCGAATAGGAATACATCCGGACGGCCTGCAACAAAACTGGTCACGGCCTCGCCCATCGCCACGCTCATCTGCCCATACAGGATATGCGACGCCGCCGTAATGCCGAGTGCCATGCCGGCGTAGCGCGCCAGGCTGCCCAGGCTGCCCGCAAAGCCGAGCGCTTCGCGCGGAGCCGAGCCCATATACAGCGAGTTGTTGGGGCTCTGGAAAATCGACGTGCCACACGACATAAACGCAACGCAGCACACGATCACAGGGATAGAAGAGTGCTCGTCGAGCGTGCTTACCGCAAAGAGACCGCACGCGTACACGCCCAGGCCGACCGCCGTGGGGCCCTCGCAGCCAACACGGTCCGAAACCGTACCCGAAAGCGGTCCGATAAAGGCATTCACCATCGGCAGCGCCAAAAAGAGCAATCCGGAAATGTCGGAACCAAAACCATGGGCGTCCTGAAAATAGAACGGCAGAATAAACTCAGATGCGCCAATACCAACGAACACGATGAGCATGCAGACAAGGTTGATGGTGAAGGCCGAATTTGCAAAGCAGCGATGAGCGGCCTCGATCAGGGACATGGGGCGCTCGCCGGCCTCCGGCTTAACATGCGGCAGCGTGTAGAGCCCCACGATAAACGAGATGACGCCAATAGGCAGGTTGATGAGGAAGATGCTCTCCCAGGGAAAGCTTGCCACCAGCATGCCACCGAGCACGGGGCCACACATCATGCCGAGGGCCACAAAGGTCGCGAGAATACCCATGGCACGGCCTCGTTCGCGCGCCGGAAACGACTCGGTGATGATACCCATGTTGTTAGCCATGGCCGCCGCGCAACCGATGCCCTGAACAATGCGTGCCAGGATAAGAACCTCGAGCGAGGCCGAAAGGCCGCACAGCAGCGAACCGACCGAAAAGACGATGACGCCCAGCTGGAACACATTCACCTTGCCGCGCACGTCGCCCAGACGGCCAAACGGCAACATAGCCACGCATGTCGCAAGCAGGTACACCGAACTCACCAGCTGAATGCGATCGAGGCCCACGCCCAGCTCCTTTTGCATCACGGGCAGCGCCACGGTCACGACGGTCGAATCCAGACACACCATAAACGTCATGATGAGCACGGTAAACAGAATCGCCCACTTGTTCTTGCCATGGGTGTCGCCCTCTAGGGCAATGTGCTCGCGGCGCAGCTGCTCTGCGGTTTTCTCCATATCCATCCTTTCGAGTGGCGCAACGCAAAAACGGGGCCCCAATCGCCTGCAAA
>UQVD01000143.1 GCA_900544385.1 uncultured Collinsella sp. | reverse complement strand
CCCAGGACGAGAGCGTGGCGGGTGTTGACGATAGTCTGGGCGATATCGTGCCCGATCGTCGCCTGGCCACCGTGCGCTTTGACAACAGGCGCGTCGGCATGTGGGCGGTCGACAAGATTGCCGGCGCCGATGGGGGTGCGTCTGGCGTGGAGCACATGCTGATCCCCGGCGTGCTCGTAGAGGGCGATACGGTGCGCGATTTGCGTTAGGGTGCGGTCCTGTTTGGGTTGTCACTAAGTGTGTTCGATATTGTTCAGATTGGTTTAAAAACCGTTCACGGGCGAAAAGTGACCGTTCATAGCTTGAAATTGCGTTTTGCGCTGTTCTTTTTTGTTTGAATGTTATTGTTTCTGTCATACACAACGCAGCGCGTATGCCCGGACGCGATGCTCTCCATTGGTTCATATGTGAAAGGAACGCAATATGGCAACCAAAGAAGAAATCTCGATGGTTGGATTCGAGATCGTCGCATACGCAGGTGACGCCCAGACCGATCTGCTTGCAGCGCTCGATGCTGCTCGCGAGGGCGATTTTGAGAAGGCCGAACAGCTGCACAAGGATGCCAGCGATGCACTTATCGGCGCCCACGACACGCAGACCAAGCTGCTTTCGCAGGAGGCCGGCGGTGGCGAGATGGAGATGACCTTCATCATGGCTCACGCTCAGGACACTCTCATGACCACTATGATCCTGGAGAAGCAGGCCCGCTTTACCATCGATGCCTACAAGCGCATCGCCGAGCTCGAGGCCAAGCTCGCCTAACGAGCCCTCACAACCAAGTCCCCTTCCAAAAGCTCTGCCGCTACCCGCGGCAGGGCTTTTTCTGTCCTCCTCCAAGTTGCGGTGAAATAGGGACTGAATAGGGGCCGACGGGCGCAAAACAATCCCTATTCCACCGCAACTCATCCGGAGATAGTCATTGGGGACAGTCTTGGTGCGCTCTGTTCGTCTTCCCGTTCGTTTTTTGCTCGGTGGGTATACTTCCTTTCGCATTAAGCCCCGGACTGAGGAGGTATCCAAATGCCGGATAACGGGTCAATACAAAAAAGAGACGCGCACGAGATGGCTCATGGGCGTCCTGTCCAGATAACCGAGCACACGACGGTAACCGAGCTGCAGCCCAGTCTGTCCGATGTCGTGTGCGCAAACAAAAAGCTGCAGATTGGCTTTATCGTTGCGCTCGTGGTACTGGCGCTGCTGTCGGGCTTTGTAGCTCGTCCGCATTTCGCCGATACCAAGACTTGGGACTCCACCATCGAGGTCATCGACCAAAAGAAGGGTAACGTACTGGCGCTCACGACCTCGTGCGTGGCGCTGTCTGCGGGCATTACCGCGCTGCCGGGTGATACGGGAACGCCGGTTGCCGAGCAGCTCGCGCAGCTTTCAGGCAACCTTGGTATCGTGCTTGCCGTGCTCTACCTCGAGAAATACCTGCTAACCATTTTGTGGTCGGTTGGCTTGGGCATCTTAATCCCGTTTGCGTTGGTGCTCTTTGCGGTGTCGCTCGGCATTCGCGGGCGCTGGAGCACGAGCGCGGTCATTCGCCGCGTGGCAACGCGTGTGCTGGTGGTCGCCATAATTGGCATGGCGTTGGTGCCTGCAAGCGTTTGGGTGTCGCAGAAGGTCGACGAAACGTATCGCGTTAGCATCGAGGCGGCCGAGCAAAAGGCGGCCGACGCTGCGGGTACGGCAAATAGCGATAGCTCCAAAGCAAGCAAGAAAAAGACCGGGTCCACAGAGTCCAAGAACGTGCTTGAGCAGCTTGCCGACGGTGCCTCGAGCCTGGTCACGTCGGTGACCAGCGGCGCCAAGCAGATGACCGACGAGATCGTGCAGCAGGTGACCGATCTGATTGAAGGCGTCATCGTGATGATCGTGACTTCGTGCGTTATCCCGCTGCTGGTGCTCGTGGCGTTTCTGTGGCTGGGCCACACCCTGCTGGGGATCGATATCTCCGGTCCCGCGAACTATCTGACGGGCCGCTTTCTGAGTGCTCCGTCCAAGCACGCCAAAAAGGGTGGGCAGTTCGAGTAGCTAAGACAGCTGTATATACCGGGGAATACCGCCGAAGGGCGGCCGAGACACGTTCTTGGCCGCCCTTTTGTTTGTTGAACACATGGTCGCTACGTCCGCGCCCGGTTCAAACGGTCAGCAATCATCCGTGAACGGTATTTGTTCAAAAAGAACAAAGATAAACAAATAGTTGTTGCAGTTACTGTTCGAATATGTTCAAATAAACATGAACAGTGAAGAACCGCACATTCAGATGCCCGGACCTGAACGCGATTCAACACTTCCAAACAGAAACTACGCACCTGCGTATCTCTCAAGGAGGATGTCATGAGGGTTGTAATCGCTTCCGATGCCGACGGTATGTCGATGAAGGAGTCCATCAAGGAGATGCTCATCGCCGACGGTCACGAGGTCGTCGACTATTCCGAGACCCCTGCCGCGGACTTTGTCGATTCCGCGACCGCCGTTGCCAAGGACCTGCTGGAGCACAAGGATTCCCAGGGCTTCGCATTCGATAAGTACGGAGTCGGCTCCTATATGGCCGCCGTCAAGATTAAGGGCATGGTCGTCGCCAATATTTCCGACGAGCGTTCCGCCTACATGACCCGCGAGCACAACGGCTCGCGCATGGTCACCATGGGCCCGGGCGTTGTGGGCACCGAGGTCGCCAAGGAGATCGCCCACGAGTTCCTGCGCGCCCAGTACGCCGGCGGCCGTCACCAGATCCGTGTCGACATGCTCAACAAGATGGCCTAACGAGAGCCACCGAGAACTCGAACTTCTACCTCAACTTGTGAATTCAGACGAAAGGACGTTCTGATGAAGAAGACCATCGCAATCGGTTGCGACCATATCGTTACGGACTGTCTCTTATACACATCTCCGAGCCCACGAGACCGATCAGTATCTCG
>UQVD01000142.1 GCA_900544385.1 uncultured Collinsella sp. | reverse complement strand
ACGAGATACTGATCGGTCTCGTGGGCTCGGAGATGTGTATAAGAGACAGCCATGAGTATTGGCCGCGAACAGGCCCTGGGTGCACTGCGTATCTCCTTCGATGACCGTGTGGACCCGGCCGATCTGGACGAGTTTGCCCAGACGCTGCTCTCGATCGTAGGCGCCGCATGATCGTCGCCGAGCTTGAGTGCGCGCTGCTGGCACGCTATCCCAAGACTGATGCCGAGAGTTGGGACCATGTAGGACTCTCCGTCGGCGACCCTGCCGCGCAGATTACCGGTGTTGCCTGCGCACTCGATGCGACCGAAGCCAATGTGCACCGTGCTCTCGAAGCCGGTGCCAACGTGCTGCTGACGCATCATCCCATCTATATCAAGGCGCCCGAGGCGTTTTGTCCGTCGGATTCCGCACGCCCCCAATGCAGCGCGGCGCTCTACGAGGCAGCGCGTTGCAGCGTGAGTATTATCTCGCTCCACACCAACCTGGACCGCTCGCACGAAGCCCGCATCTGCCTGAGCGAGCTGCTGGGCGCCGCACCCGTGAGCTCACTGGAGCACGTGGACGACCCCGAGACCACCGGCCTGGGCGCGCTTGCAACGCTCAATGACCCGTGCACGCTGCGCGATCTTGCCACCCGTGCTGCCACGGCCTTCGGCAGCGACCCGCGTGTGTGGGGCGAAGCCGATCGCCCGTGCCGCACCGTCGCCATTTTGGGCGGCTCCCTGGGCGACTTTGGAGAGCTCGCCATCGCCGCGGGCGCAGATGTTGTCGTGACGGGCGAGGCGGGCTACCACGTGGCGCAAGACCTTGCCTTGCGCGGGCTGCCGGTGATCCTGCTCGGTCACGACCGCTCTGAGGAGCCGTTCGTTGATATATTGATGAACTCTGCAGTTGACGCCGGGGTCAACCCCCGTCATGCGATTAAAATACTGAACCCTTGCCAATGGTGGACTGTGACAAAAGGAGAGAACTTATGAGCGCCGGCGCTACGCTACTCAAGCTGCAACAGATCGATTTGGAGCTCGCCCGCAACAAGAGCGAACTTGCCAATATGCCGGAGCTCAAGGAGCTCGCTTCCAAGCGCAAGACCTATGTGAAGCTCAAGTCCGAGATGACCAAGCTCTACGCCCAGCGCAAGGATCTAGACATTGAGCTCGACGATCTCAACACCACCGAGATTCAGACCAACAACGCCATCGAGGCTGCCAAAAAGCGTCACGTCGACGGCTCCGACTACCGCGAGGTGCAGGACCTGGAGAATGAACTCGCCACTCTGGCCAAGCGTCTGGACAAGATCGAGCACACCCGCAAGGACGTCGTTGTCGCCCACAAAGAGGCGCTCGACCGCGAGACCCGCGCGCAGGCCATCATCGCCAAGTTCGAGGAGGGCGTGAAGGCCGATACCAAGGCCGCCCGCGCCAAGGCTGCCGACCTGCAGGCTCAAATTGACGCCGCCACGAAGGAGCGCACCGCGCTTGCTGCCACGCTGCCGGCCGACGTGCTCACCGACTACGAGCGTCTGCTCAAGCAGTTCCGCGGCCTGGCCGTCGAGACCATCCAGGGCAACATCCCCACGGTCTGCCACACCGCGCTGCAGGCATCGTCCATGAGCGACCTTAACCACGACGGTAGCGAGATTACGCACTGCCCGTACTGCCACCGTCTCCTGGTGCTCCCGAGCAAGGAAGCTTAAACGATGGCGGCATCCAACAATTCAATGCAACTTGAGGGAAAAACGATCCTGCTGGGCATTACCGGCGGGATCGCCGCCTATAAGTCGTGCAATATCGTGCGCCTGCTGCAAAAGCGCGGTGCGCGCGTCAAGGTCGTTATGAGCGAGAATGCCACCGAGTTTGTGGGCCCGCTCACCTTCCGTGCACTCACCAACGAGCCCGTTGCCGTGGGCCTATTCGAAGATCCCTCCGACCCTATCCACCACATTTCGCTGGCGCAGGAGCCCGATCTGGTGGTCGTGGCGCCCGCGACGGCCAATATCATCGCCAAGATGGCCAACGGCATCGCCGACGACCTCATCTCCACCACGCTACTTGCGACGCCGCGACCCATCGTGATCGCGCCCGCTATGAACAACGGCATGTGGAAGGCACCGGCGACGCAAGCCAACATGGCCACGCTGCGCGAGCGCGGTGTCCATGTGGTGGGACCCGGCAGCGGCTACCTTGCCTGCGGCGACGTGGACACGGGACGTATGAGCGAGCCCGAGGACATCGTCGAGGCTGTCTGTGAGGTGCTCAACCCCGCGCCTCAGGACCTGGCGGGCAAGCGCATCGTGATTACCGCCGGCCCCACGCACGAGCCGATCGACCCCGTGCGCTTTATCGGCAACCGTTCATCGGGCAAGATGGGTATCGCCCTGGCGGGGGAGGCCGCACGCCGCGGTGCCGCCGTCACGCTCGTGCTGGGACCGACACCGCTCGACGTTCCCCGCGGCGTGGAGTGCGTGCGCGTACAGACCGCCGCAGAAATGCTCCAAGCTACGCTGAGCGCCTTCCAGACGGCCGACGCGGCCATTTGTGCCGCCGCCGTCGCCGACTACACACCTGCGGCCCCGGCGGACCATAAACTCAAAAAGGCCAACGAGCGCCTGGATCGAATTGAGCTCGTCGAGACCGTTGACATCTTGGCCGAGCTCTCACGCCAAAAGGGTGATCGCCGCGTGATCGGCTTTGCGGCCGAGACCGATAACGTCGTGGAGTACGCACAGCGCAAGCTCGCCCGCAAGGGTTGCGATGCCATTATCGCCAACGATGTCTCGCGCGCCGATTCGGGCTTTGGAACCGATACCAACAAGGCCTGGATCGTGAGTAAAGCGGGTACGCAAGAACTTCCCGTGCTAACAAAACCCCAGCTCGCAGATACAATTTTGGACTTGCTTCAAAATTTATAAAAAAGTTCTTGCACAAGGCTAAAGTTTCGGGTTAATATACTCCCTGTTGCGAGCGAGAGCAGAGCAACAAAACAAAAGCTTCGGGACGTGGCGCAGCTTGGTAGCGCACTTGACTGGGGGTCAAGGGGTCGCTGGTTCGAATCCAGTCGTCCCGACCAGAAGTTTGCAGGTCAGGCACCTAG
>UQVD01000141.1 GCA_900544385.1 uncultured Collinsella sp. | reverse complement strand
CCCACGCCGCTCTCGGCCCTGCACGGCCACGGCACGGGCGACCTGCTCGACGACATCGTGGCCCTGCTTCCGGAGGAAGAGGACGAGGTCGCCGACGAGTTCCCCGATGCGCTGAACGTGGCCATCATCGGCCGCCCCAACGCCGGTAAGTCCTCGCTGTTCAACCGCATCCTGGGCGCCGACCGCTCCATCGTGTCCAACATTGCCGGCACCACGCGCGACGCCATCGATACGGTCGTCGAACGCAACGGCAAGCACTACCGCATGGTCGATACCGCGGGCATCCGCAAGAAGAGCACCGTGTACGAGAACATCGAGTACTACTCCATGGTCCGCGGCCTGCGCGCCATCGACCGCGCCGACGTGGCGCTGCTCGTCGTCGACGCCTCCGTGGGTGTTACCGAGCAGGACCAGAAGGTCATGGGTCTTGCCATCGAGCGCGGCTGCGCCATCGTCGTACTGCTCAACAAGTGGGACTTGCTCGACGATGACCGCAAGCGCGAGGCCTGCATGGAGACCATCGACCGCCGTCTGGGCGTCATGGCTCCCTGGGCCCAGTACCTGCGCATCTCTGCCCTGACCGGCCGCAGCGTCGAGAAGATCTGGGCGATGGTCGACGCCGCCGAAAAGACGCGCTCGCAAAAGATCAGCACCTCGCGCCTCAACACGTTCCTCACCGACCTGCGCGAGTTCGGTCATACCGTGGTGGACGGCAAGCGCCGCCTGCGCATGCACTACGTGACCCAGACGGGCGTCAACCCGCCGACGTTCACGTTCTTCGTCAACCACAGCGATATGGTCAACGACACCTATCAGCGCTACGTCGAGAACCGCATGCGCTCGACCTTCGACTTTGCCGGCACGCCCATTCGACTCTTCTTTAGGAAGAAGGAGCAAAAGGATGCATAATCCGATTCTGCTGACCGCCATCTGCGCCGTGGTCTCGTTCTTTATCGGGGCGATTCCGTTTGGCCTTATCCTGGGCCGCGTGTTCAACCACACCGACATTCGCAAGGCGGGCTCCGGCAACATCGGCACCACCAACGCACTGCGCGTGGCCGGCCCCAAGGTGGCCGCACTCACGCTGCTGCTCGACTGCCTTAAGGGCGCCATCTGCGTCCTTATCGCGCGTCCACTCATCGCGAGCGTGGGCTATGGCTTTCCACCGAACATTATGGCGCCTGGAGCCCCCGGCGACTGGATGCTCGGCGTCATTTGCCTGGCAGCCGTGTGGGGCCATATCTTCTCGCCCTATCTCAACTTCCACGGCGGCAAGGGTATCGCAGTTGGTCTGGGTGTCATCCTCGCCTGGTACTGGCCTATTGGCCTGTCGCTGCTGGGCATGTTTATCGTGGCCGTCGCCATCACCAAGTACGTGTCGGTGGGCTCGCTTGCCGCCGCCATTGGTCTTCCCATCGCTGCCTGCGCGGTCTTTCCGTACAGCAGCCTAGGTCTCAAATTCTGCATGGCGATGATCGGCATCACCGTGGTGTGGGCCCATCGTGCGAACATCAAAAAGCTCATGACGGGTAAGGAGTCCAAGCTCTCGTTTACCAAGCGCGTCACCGAGCCCGACGATAAGTAGGAGAGAGTCATGAATGTTGCGCTGATTGGCTCCGGCTCCTGGGGAACCGCCGTCGCCGGCCTTGCCGCCGCGCGAGCCGAGCGCGTGACCATGTGGGCCCATGGCAAGCAGACGGCCGCTGGCATCAACGGCGAGCATCGTAACCCCCGCTACCTTGTGGGCTACGAGCTGCCCGGCAACGTCGTCGCCACCACGGACCTGGTGCAGGCGCTCGACGGTGCCGAGGCCATCATCTTTGCCGTTCCTTCGACGCACCTTCGCAGCGTGTGCCACCAGGCTGCGCCCTTTGTCGCCGCCGATACCCCGGTGCTCTGCCTCACCAAGGGAATTGAGCCAGAGTCCGGCCTGCTCATGAGCGAGGTCATCGCCAGCGAGATCGGCAACGAGGCGCGCGTGGCGGCGCTCTCGGGCCCCAACCATGCCGAGGAGATCTGCCGCGGCGGGCTTTCTGCCGCCGTCATCGCCAGCAAAGATCCGCAGGTAGGGGAGACCTTTAAGGACCTGCTCCTGTCCACGGCCTTCCGCATCTATCTGTCGCAGGACATGACCGGTGTCGAGGTCTGCGGCGCCATGAAAAATGTCATTGCCATCGTGTGCGGCATCTCCGCCGGCACCGGCGCGGGCGATAACACGCTCGCCCTCATCATGACGCGCGGCCTAGCCGAGATCAGCCGTCTGGTGCACGCCCGCGGCGGTCAAGCTATGACCTGCATGGGACTTGCCGGCATGGGCGACCTCATTGCCACTTGCACCTCGGAGCATTCGCGCAACCGCACCTTTGGCTACGAGTTTGCCCACGGCGTGTCGCTCGACGAGTATCAAACGCGCACGCATATGGTGGTCGAGGGCGCCGTCGCGGCCCGCAGCGTCAGCGAGCTTGCCCGTTCACTGGGCGTAGACATTCCGCTCACCTTTGCCGTGGAGCAAACGCTCTACAACGGTGTTACTTTGGATAGGGCGCTCGAGATTCTTACCGATCGCGTCCCCTCTCAAGAGTTCTACGGACTCACCGACTAGCGCAGAAAGGCTTCTACCATGGGTTCCATCAAAATCGCTCCGTCCGTCCTTTCGGCCGACATGGCCAACCTCAAGGGCGAGCTCGACAAGATCGCCGGTGCCGACTACGTGCACTTCGACGTTATGGACGGTCACTTTACCGGCAACCTCACCTTTGGCGTTGACATCCTTAAGGCCGTCAAGCGCTCCACCGACGTGCCGGTCGATGCGCACCTGATGGTGTCGAACCCCGACGAGACCGTCGATTGGTATGCCGACGCCGGTGCCGATATGATCACCGTGCACTACGAGGCATCTACGCACCTGCACCGCACGCTCACCCATCTGCAGCAGCGCGGCGTTAAGGCCGGCGTAGTGCTCAACCCCGCCACCCCCGTGTGCGTGCTCGAGAGCATCATCGACGTTGTCGATATGGTGCTGCTCATGAGCGTGAACCCGGGCTTTGGCGGTCAGAGCTTTATCCCGGGCACCATCGCTAAGCTGCACGAACTTACGGCCATGTGTGAGCGCCACGGCGTGTCGCCCATGATCGAGGTCGACGGCGGCATCTCTTCCAAGAACATCGCCGAGGTCGTTAAGGCCGGCGCCAACGTGCTCGTGGCCGGTTCTGCCGTATTTAAGTCCGAAGATCCCGCTGCCGAGGTTGCGCTGCTGCAAAAGCTGGGCAACGAGGCCGCACAGGAGGCATAAACCCTTATGACCGCATGTCAAAACCGCATACCCGTGAATCTTGACTATGCCGCCTCGACGCCCATGCGCGCCGAGGCGCTCCTTGCGCAGCGCGAGTACGACGACAGCGAGCTTGCCGGCGTCAACCCCAACTCGCTGCATTCGCTCGGCCGCAAGGCCGCTGCGCGCCTAGAAATGGCGCTGTCTCTTATACA
>UQVD01000140.1 GCA_900544385.1 uncultured Collinsella sp. | reverse complement strand
ATACCGGCGTGCGTGGCACCAATCTTAACGTTGAGGTGCGGGTAGCCGATGGAGTTACGGACCTGCTCAAAAGCGCGGCCGGCTGCGAACATGGCAAAGGTGCTCGCGAAGGCAACGCGGCCGGTGGTCGCGATACCGGCGGCGACGCCCATCAGGTTGCTCTCGGCGATACCCACGTCGAAGAAGCGGTCGGGGCAGGCGGCCTTGAACTTGCCGGTCTGCGTGGCGGCGGCCAGGTCGGCGTCGAGGACCACAAAGTCATCGTGCTCGTTGGCGAGCTCGACGAGGGCCTCGCCGTAGCTTACGCGCGTGGCGATTTTCTTGACGTCTGCCATCCTAGAGCTCCTCTCCGGCGGCCGTGAGCTCTGCCATGGCCTGCTCAAACTGTTCATCGTTGGGGGCCTTGCCGTGCCAACCAACCTGGTTCTCCATAAAGGAGACGCCCTTGCCCTTTGTGGTCTCGGCGATAATGGCGGTCGGCTGACCCTTGGTGGCGCGAGCCTCGGCAAAAGCGGCGCGAATCTGATCGAAGTCGTTGCCGTCGGCGAGCTCCACCACATGGAACTTAAAGGCGCGGAACTTGTCGGCGAGCGGCATGGGGTCGTTGACCTCCTCGACGGGGCCATCGATCTGCAGACCGTTGTGGTCGACGATCACGCAGAGGTTGTCGAGCTGCTGGTTGCCGGCAAACATGGCGGCCTCCCAGACCTGGCCTTCCTCGCTCTCACCATCGCCCAGCAGGGCGTACGTGCGGTAAGTATCGCCCCAGTGCTTAGCGGCAACGGCCATGCCCACGGCGGCGGAAATGCCCTGGCCGAGCGAGCCAGTGGACATGTCGACGCCCGGGGTGTCGTTCATGTTAGGGTGACCCTGCAGGTGGCTGCCGATATGGCGCAGCGTCTCGAGGTCCTCCTTGGGGAAGAACCCGCGCTCGGCGAGCACGGCGTACAGGCCCGGAGCGCAATGACCCTTGGAAAGCACAAAGCGGTCGCGATCGGCCTTGCGGGGATCGGCCGGGTCGACGTTCATTTCCTCAAAGTACAGATAGGTCATGATGTCGGCAGCGCCGAGCGAACCGCCCGGATGGCCGGACTTGGCAGCGTGCACGCCGGTGACGATGCCCTTCCTTACCTCGTTGGCAACCTTTTTGAGCTCTTCGTCGCTCATTGTGCCTTCCTTTCATCCTCATTAGGCAAAATGCGCACGGCGCCGAAGGTAATCCCAACACAGCCGCAATGCACGTACGTCATTCATTATGCTGGAAACTGATGGCTTTACCAGAGTTTTTATCATTATTTGAACAATTTAGCAGGCAGAACCGCTGATGAAACGGTTTATCAATGTGAACGTCTTTTGGATGCGGTGTCTACCTCTCGCCCCGGCACAAAAATGATCCGAAATCCTGCCGTCCCCTACGGATCACTTGATCCCTTGGGGACGGAGGAAAACGGATCATGTCCGCAAATCGAAATCCAGCCTACGCGTTAATGTCCTTGAATCCCTCACCGAAGGCTTCCGTAACGTCGGCGACCGTCACAATGGCGTGAGGATCGCGCTCGCGCACGATCGTTTTGAGGGTGTTGAGCTCTCGACGGCTAACGATCACCATGATCACCGGCTTCTCGACGCCCGAATACATACCGGTCGCCTTTAATTTGGTGCAGCCGCGACCCAGACCATACATGATGTCGGCCGCGATATCGGGGAAGTTATCCGAGATGATGAGTACCATACGACGCTTATTGCCGCCATCGACCACGGCATCGATCACATAGCCGCTAATCACCATCGAAAGTCCTGCGTACAGAGCATTTTCGAGCGAGAAGACCGGAGCCGATGCCGCACATACGGCAACGTCGATCGCCATGACGGTCGAGCCTACCGGCAGCGAGGTGTTACGCGAGATGATTTGGCCAATCGTGTCCGAGCCGCCGGTATTGGCGCCGGCGCGCAACACCATGCCGTAACCGATGCCCGTGATAATGCCGCCCCACATAGCGGGAAGCATCAGGTCCGCATGTGCCAGAGGCGCTACAAACGGGGCAAACAGATCGGTAAAGAAGCCCAGCAGCACAAAGCCCGTCGCCGTCTGCACCACGTAGAACATGCCGCCCTCGCGCATAACGACCAGCAGCAGCAGGGCATTCATCACGATAGTCTGGATACCGACGGGAAGCGACACGCCTCGCGTTGCGCCGACCGCCTGGATAATCGTCGCAAGGCCCGTAACGCCACCGGCGGCAAGCCCGTTGGGAATCAAAAACAGGTCGGTCGCGATGGCGGCCAAGGCACACCCCAACATGATTTGGGGCAGATCGTGAAAGAAGTTCATCGAAAGAATGCGCTTGATGTCCAGACGATATGCCATGCTGCCTCCTTCAAAAAAGCGCACCCCATCGGATGCGCTTTGAACTTCTTCATGTATTCGATTCTACCGATTCGCCAAACAAAAACCACCCCTGTGCAGGGTATGTTCTGGATACAAAACCACCCTGCTCGGAGGGTTTTAATCCATTTCCACATAAACTGAGCGGTTTATGCAGACGGGGCCTCCGCGTCAGCGTTGCCGGTAGCCCAACGGTGATAGCCAATCACAAATGGATCCAGATCGCCGTCGTCAAGAACGGCCTCGACATTGCTGGTCTCCACACCCGTGCGCAGGTCCTTAACCATCTGGTACGGGTAGAGCACGTAGCTGCGGATCTGGTTGCCAAAACCAATTGTGGTCTTGGGTCCGCGAATCTCGTCCAGGGCCTCGGCGCGCTTTTCGAGCTCAATCTCGTACAGACGGGCCTTGAGGATCTGCATGCACGCGGCCTTGTTTTGAATCTGGCTGCGCTCGTTTTGACACGTGACAACGATACCGCTGGGGAAATGCGTCACGCGCACGGCGGAGTCGGTGGTGTTGACACCCTGGCCGCCCGGGCCGCTTGCATGGTACACGTCGACGCGAATGTCATCGGGGCTAATCTCGATATCGATATCGTCGGGCAGCACCGGAATGACCTCAACGCCGGCAAACGTAGTCTGGCGGCGCTTCTTGTCGTCGGTGGGGCTAATGCGCACCAGGCGGTGAACTCCGGCCTCGGCACGAAGCATGCCAAAGGCGTCCTTGCCCTCGACGGTAAAGGTCGCGCGATCGATGCCGATAACCTCGGCCGCGGGGCAATCGTTGATGGTGACTTTCCAACCGCGGCGCTGGCAGTACTTCATGTACATCTTAAAGAGCATGAAGGTCCAGTCCTGGGCCTCCAAGCCACCCTGCCCGGGCTTGATGGTCACAATCGCGTCGCCATGGTCGAACTCCCCGGTAAACCAGCTCGCAAGCTCAAGCTCGTCGATGGCGCGGGATAGGCGCTCCGCCGTAGCAGCAGCCTCCTCGCGCAGCGCAGCGGCATCGGGGTCATCGCCCATTTCCTCGGCAAGCTCCAACGCGGCGCGAGCATCGGAAAGCTCACCGCGCGCGGTATCCACGGCGGCGATGTCCTCCTTGGCGCGTGCGATCTCCTCCATCGTGGCGCGAGCGGCATCGGCGTCGTCCCAAAAGCCCGGGGCGACGCTTTTGGCCTCGAGCTCCGCCACGCGGGTGCGCTTCTCGTCCAAATGGCTGTCTCTTATACACATCTCCGAGCCCACGA
>UQVD01000139.1 GCA_900544385.1 uncultured Collinsella sp. | reverse complement strand
TCTCGTGGGCTCGGAGATGTGTATAAGAGACAGGTCAAGAACCTGTAGCGTTCGTGGGCTGTCCGGCCGGGACCGGGCTTGGTTTTGAAAACGTCCTCGCGCATGAGGCCCGCCTTTCCTGCTCCTACGGAGCAACGGAAAGGCGGGCCTCGCGCTGCGGAGTGTTTTCAAAACCAAGCCCGGTCCCGGCCTGCGGTAACATCGCAGGCGGTTCTTGAGCATCGCTTGCTGGCAGGGTTCCTTTGCTGAAATGGACTTGGCCGAAAGAGCCGCTGGTCCCAGTCGCTGGTTCGCGCTTTGCGTGAACTCCGCGCTACTGTGGGACAGTTAGGCTTCTGTTGTTGGACCCGCTACATCTTCCCGTCCCAACATCGCCCGTAGCTTCTCAAAGCTTTCCTCGCTCAGGCAGTGCTCCATGTGGCAGCCCTCTTGCGACGCGACCTCAGCCGAAACACCCGCATCCTCCAGCAGCCCCACGAAAAAGCAGTGACGCTCCCACATTTGACGAGCGACCTCCAGCCCTCGCTCTGTCAGATGAACGTCGCGCTTGCCCATTTCGACATAGCCGTTGCTTTCCAGCGTCGCCATGGCCTTGGAAACGCTCGCCTTGGTTACGCCGAGGTACTCCGCAACGTCGATCGAGCGCACGATGCCCTGACGTTCCGACAGAACGTAGATCGATTCGAGATAGTCTTCTCCGGATTCACGTAGGGCCATGGGCCGCCTTTCGCGATGATTGCTAGTTAGCCTTTGGATACTTTCCACGGCTAACTTTACCGCAAAAGTTGCCCATGTCTTACTACGTTGTTTAAAAAGTTAACCGCGTTTCACAAAACGCACGGGACGAAAACAAAATGGGGACGCCCCGCAAGGAGTGTCCCCAGGCGCCGGGTGCCGGCCCGCAGTTACACCAATCCAAAGTGCTTCGCGGCGTTGTAGATGCCGTCGTCGTCCACGGCAGTCGTCACATAGGTCGCCGCAGCTTTCACCGTGTCCTGTGCGTTGCCCATGGCCACACTTGTGCCCACGGCCGAGAACATCGACAGGTCGTTTTCGCCGTCGCCAAAGGCGATCGCCTCGCTCGCGTCGATGCCCAGGCGCTCCAGCGTCGCCGCCACGCCCAGATCCTTGCCGCCGTTGGCGGGAATAATGTCGCAGAACAGGTCGCACCAACGCGTGGTGAGCGAATGCGACACCGCGTCGGTCACGATATGCTCGTCGGCCGGATCAACAAAGGCGCAGAACTGGTAGACCGGTGCGTCAAAGGCGTGCTCAAACGGCTCCTCGTGGTAGACAATTCCCGCATTGCTGCCAGCCGTCACCACGCGCTCGGACAGGCGGTTCACAAACGAGTTCTCGCCCTGCATACACAGCGAGTCGTAGCACCCCTCGGCCACCTGGTCCACGATCACCGCAACGTCGTCCGGATCGATCGGGCAGCTGCGGTAAACCCCCTCGGCATCAAAGCAGTGCTGGCCCGAAAGCGTAATGTACGCATCCCAGCCCAGGTCGAACAGCCAGTCCGGCATCTGGTAGGTCGGACGGCCCGTGGCGATCACGCACGCGATCCCCTGCTCGCGAAAGCTGTCGAGCACCTGCTGCGCCGACGCCGGAATCCGGTGGGTCTTAAAGCTCAGCAGCGTGCCGTCGATATCGAAAAACGCGGCTTTGATCATCCTCGCCTACTCCTCGCCCTCGAGCTTCTCGCTCGCCTCGAGCCACGCCATCTCCAGCTCGTCCATAGCGGCGTGGGCCTCGTCGATCTTTGCCTGCTGCTCGCCCAGCGCCGTGTAGTTGGTGGGGTCGACCTGGGCCATCGCGGCCTCGGCCTCCTCCACGCGGGCGCGCTGCGTCTCCATCTTGCGCTCGAGCGAGCTCACCTCGCGGCGGAGCTTCTGGCGCTCGGCATTGGAAAGGCCGTTGGGCTGTCCGCTCGTCTTGGGTTTATCGGCCGCCGCAGCCGCGGCACCGGTGTCGAACGTGCCGGTCTTGGCGCTCGGCGCGCCCACGGGCTCGCCCTCGGCGGTGGCGCTGCACAGGCGCAGGTACTGGTCAACGCCGCCGGGCATATGCGTCAGATGGCCATCGAGCAGTGCCCACTGCTGGTCGGTCACGCGCTCCATGAGGAATCGGTCGTGCGTCACCAGGATCAGCGTGCCGGGCCAGCCGTCGAGCAGGTCCTCGACAATCGCCAGCATGTCGGTATCCAAGTCGTTGCCGGGCTCGTCCAGGATGAGCACGTTGGGTTCGTCCAGGATCGTCAGCAGCAGCGACAGGCGACGGCGCTGGCCGCCCGAAAGATCGCCGATGCGGCTCCAGAGCTGCTGCGTCGTAAAGCCCAGGCGCTCGCAGAGCTTCTCGGGCGAGGTCTCCTTGCCGTCGATGACGTAATACTTCTTATAGTTGCCGAGCACCTCGCGGATCGTGTCGTCCATGTAGGGCTCGAGCTCCTCGAGCTGCTGCGACAGCACGCCAAAGCGCACCGTCTGGCCGATCTTCACGCGGCCGCGAAGGGGCGCGATCTTGCCCTGAATCACGTCGAGCAAGGTCGACTTGCCGGCGCCGTTCTCGCCCAAAAGACCATAGCGGTCGCCCGCGCCAATAAGCCAGGTGACATCGGAGAGCACCTGCTTGGGCGCGCCGTCGGTATCGGCATAGCCGGCGTCCACGTCGATCACGTCGATGACCTGCTTGCCCAGGCGGCTCACGGCGAGGCGCTTGAGCTCCAGCTCGTCGCGCACGGGCGGCACGTCGGCGATCAGCTCGCGAGCAGCCTCAACGCGAAACTTGGGCTTGGTAGAACGAGCCTGGGCGCCGCGGCTCAGCCACGCGAGCTCCTTGCGCGCCATGTTGCGGCGGCGCTCCTCGGTGACGGCGGCCATGCGGTCGCGCTCCACGCGCTGCAGGATGTATGCCGAGTAGCCGCCCTCGAAGGGATCGACCTGGCCGTCGTGGACCTCCCACATGCTGGTGCAGACCTCGTCCAAGAACCAGCGGTCGTGCGTGACCACGAGCATGGCGCCCTGACCGCGCTGCCAGCGGGCCTTAAGGTGGCGTGCAAGCCAGTTGATGGTGCGCATGTCCAGGTGGTTGGTGGGCTCGTCGAGCATGAGCACGTCATAGTCGCCGATCAGCAGGCGCGCGAGGTCCACGCGACGGCGCTGACCACCCGAAAGCTCGCCCACCGTGCCCTCCCAAGGCACATCGCTAATGAGGCCGGCGAGGATCTGGCGCGTGCGGGGGCTCGACGCCCACTCGTACTCGGGCGTGTCGCCCACGACGGCATGATGCACGGTGTCGGTATCGACCAGGTTGTCCTTTTGGCCGAGCAGACCGATCGTGGTGCCGCGGCGATGCGTCACGCGGCCATCGTCGGACTCCAGCGTGCCGGCGAGCACGCTCAGCAGCGTCGACTTGCCGTCGCCGTTTTTGCCGACGATGCCAATACGGTCGCCCTCGCCCACGCCGAGCGTCACGCTATCGAAAATATGCTTGGCGGGAAACTCTAGGCTGACGGAATCGCATCCCAAAAGAATCGCCATATGCCCTGCTCCTTCGTAGAAATTCAACGTTGTCCATGATAGCAGCGAGCCCCACCCCAAACCACCACGAAGGTGCCTGTCCCCTTTGTGTCTGTCTCTTATACACATCTGACGCTGCCGACGATATGCAGTGTGTAGA
>UQVD01000138.1 GCA_900544385.1 uncultured Collinsella sp. | reverse complement strand
ATGTGTATAAGAGACAGGGGCGGGGGCATCCTGAGCCTGGGCAAGCTGAGCCTGCGCATCGGCAAGCTGCTGCTCGGTAGCAGTCAGACGACCCTTAAGGTCGACGATCTTAGCGAGCATAGCGTCAACCTCGGAGGACAGCGTCTCCAAGAAGACGTCGACCTCGGCAGGATCGTAGCCACGCTTGGCCTCAGAGAAAGTCTGAGCCTGGATGTCTGCAGGGGTAATAGCCATAACAAGTCTCCTTTTCATCGCCTCGGCGCTACACGCCCGACGTAAGTTACTAAGTCAGTTCTACACGAGTATACCTATAAGAAGCTGCAGAACCAGCCTCTGCACCAACTGCAACGCAATAATCGCAACGACCGGCGAAAAATCGATACCGCCCATCGGCGGGATGAAACGACGGAACAGGTTGAGCCACGGACCGCACACGCTATCAAGCACCGCGGCAATATCCTGAAGCAAACCACCCTGCTTCATGGGAATCCACGTCATAAAGCAGTAGACGACAATGAGCGTGGAATAGAAGTTGAACAGCGTGTTGACCAGCTGGACGATAGTGTAGATGTTGATGGGAATCTCCTCGTCTTGTCTTTACTTAAGGTAGCCGTCCGCACGAAGCTTCTTGAGATCGGAATCTTTGACCTCGCAACCGGCGGGCAGCACCATGAACACGCGGTCGCCCACCTCCTTGACCGTGGCACCCAGACCGCAGGCAAAGCCGTAAGAGAAGTCCAAGACGCGCTTGGCAACTTCGGTGCGTACGCCCACAAAAATCAGTGCGACAGGCTGCTTGGTGCGAACGCGGCGCACCACGGTCTCCACGTCGTCATAGCTCTCGGGGCGCAGGACATAGGCCGGCAGCTGCGGTGTGGCGTTGATGATATTGCTCGCATAGGCCGAGGCATCGCTCGGTGCAGGCGCGGGCGCAGCGGCGGCACGGGCGCGGGTGTTCTCGGCGTAGCTCGACGGCGTGTCATAGGCACCAGGACGATAACCGCTCGCAACACTGTCCTGCGAGCGCGAAGGCGGGTTATACGTCGTGGCATGGCGGGAGTCATCGCCGACCAGCTGACCGGAGCGCGTATACACGGCAACCGACTCAGCTTCACCGCGGCGCGTCTGACCAAGCAAGCCGTTGCTCGGCTCGTCTTGGGTGTAGAAGCCCTCGCCCGAAGCACCGCTGTAGCCGTTGCCCTGATAACTATCGTCATAGCCGTCATCGTAGCCGTAGTCGTCGTCCTGGCCATAACCCTGGTCGTAACCCTGCTGGCCGCCCAGGTGCATCTTATTTTTAATCTCGTCAAGGAAGCCCATGGTTGTGTCCTCTCGCGGTTTAGTGCAGGCGCCCCGATAATCAGTGCGCACTTCAGAGCCTTATTTTACTGCAAACTCCGGGCTAAATACTACCCTGCCCAGGCGAACGAGCGTAGAGCCCTCCTCAAGGGCAGGCTCAAAGTCCTCGCTCATGCCGCAGGAAAGCTCAGGCAGGTTCAAATCGGGATGCGCCGCCTCCAGCTCATCCCTCAGCTCACGAAGCCCCGCAAAGGTGCGGCGTGCCACATCCTTATTCCCCCGGGGCGCCATAGTCATAAGCCCCTGTACGCAAATTCCCTCAAGTTCCGCAAGCTCGCCCGCGTCGGCGCGAATCTCATCGGGCGAAAAGCCTCCCTTCGACTCCTCACCACTCACATTGACCTCAATGAGCACACGCTGGGGGCCGGCGAGCTCGCCTGCCTCAATCTTGCGGACAGCACGGCTCGAGATCGCCTGCGCCAGATGCAGCGAACCCACCGAGTGAATCAGCTCGGCTGAGCCCAGCACCGCATTTATCTTATTGGTCTGCAGGTTGCCGATCATATCGAAGCGCACCTCGGGCAGCTCCGGATGCTCCGCCAGACCCGTGAGCTTGCGAACCAGCTCCTGCGGGCGATTCTCGGCAAAATGGCGATACCCTGCCTGGATGGCGGCAACGGTCTCATCGACACCAACGGTCTTGGACACGGCAATGAGGCGCGCGGCGTCGTGGGGGCGGCCCGCGCGATCGAGCGCCGCATAAAAACGTTCCAGAATCTGCTCGCGGCGAGCGCGCATCAAGTCCAAATAGTTATCCATTGCCAATCGCCTCCGCTGACAGCCAAACAAGTAGTCCCATGCTAACGCAAGAGCGCGGCCCCGCATGTGCAAGGCCGCGCTCACTTAGGTATTTACAATCTTTCGACGAACAGGGTTACTTACTCCTCGTCGTCCTCGCCATCGTCCTCGTCCTCAAGATGATCGAGCAGATAGCGAAGACCCTCGCTGACCTCGTTAACGGGCACCTTGGCAACGTAGCGCGCGTCAACGGCGGGCCTCATGATAACACCCTCGCCCGAAGGCACGCGCATGCTCTCGAGCTCATCCTCATCAGTGCGGGCAATATCGCCGGCATTCATGCGCTGACCAGTCAACAGGAAGGTCAGACGGCAAGCGGCATCGATGGAAATCGAAGCGATGCGATCGAGGTAGCGCGAAACCATGATGGCGCGGCGCAGGTCGTCATAGTTGCTGTCGTCGTCCATAAAGTCGCCCGTATCCATACGGTTAAAGGTGCGGAAAAACATCTCGTAGGCGGCGTGCACTGGCTCGTCCTCGACGGCCAAGTTGCAGATGATGGACATATCATTGGTGACGAGCGCGGAAAGCGAAGAGCCCAGCACCTGGTAGACGGCCTCAGCCTCGGCCTCGACCGTGCCGACAAGCTCCTTGGGCAGCGAGATATCGGCCTTGACCATGTGACGCGTAGCGCGGCAGATCTGGCGAACCTTATCGGTCATGCGCTGCAGGTTAAAGTCGACGTAGATAATCGTCTGCAGCAAGCGGAAGTCGGAGGCGACCGGCGACTGCGTGGCAATCAGGTTGTAGCAGACGGCCTCTAGGTTGGCGCAGCGCGCGTCAATCGAAAGCGTGCGCTTCTTGGTCTTGGTGGCGAGCTTGCGGTCGTCGGTCACATAGGCCTTCACGGCATCGTGGAGGGCCAGATCGACGGCCTCGTAGATGCTCAGCATCTCGTGGCGGGCCTCGATGAGCTGACGGGAAAACAGTTTGCGCATGGTTCACTCCAATCAGTTGGGTGCGGTCATGCCGCCCGCACAGTGAATACGCACCGGACCAGGTCCGATCGGCTTGGGACTAGTCGCACCGATCAGCCAAAGCGGCCGGTGATATAGTCTTCCGTCCGCGAGTCCACCGGACTGGTGAAGATCGCGTCGGTTTGACCATACTCGATGAGTGTGGCGGGCTCGCCGGCAACTTCCTGCAAGAAGAATGCGGTGTAGTCGCTAATACGAGCTGCCTGCTGCATTGAATGCGTGACGATGATGATCGTCATCTCGGGCGCCAGCTCGGCCATCAGATCCTCGACCTTAGAGACGGACGTGGGGTCGATGGCGGAGCAGGGCTCGTCCATCAGGAGGACATCGGGTTGCACCGCGAGCACGCGCGCGATGCACAGACGCTGCTGCTGACCGCCCGAGAGCGCCAAACCATCCTTGTTGAGCTGATTGGATACCTCTTTCCAGAGGTTGGCGCGCTTGAGCGATTCTTCCACGATGTCATCGAGGTCACTTTTGCTAGTCACGCCCTGCAGACGAGGGCCAAAGGCGACATTCTCGTAGATGGATTTAGGAAACGGGTTGGGCTGCTGAAAGACTGTCTCTTATACACATCTCCGAGCCCACGAGACCGATCAGTATCTC
>UQVD01000137.1 GCA_900544385.1 uncultured Collinsella sp. | reverse complement strand
CGATATGGCACCGTGGGGACACATGTATGTCAATCCTGGTCTAACAGAGCCTTAATTTATCCCCATCGGCGAACGGTCGATTTTGAGCCCTGTAAGGTTGTATATACAGCTGACCCAACGATCAAAACTGGTTAGTTTCCCAGCCGTTATTCACAGAATACCAGCTAGTACGTATAGGTGTAGCCGCCCGTATCGCCACGATTGAAGGACTTTACATACTCGATAGCCTGACCGCTCGCGTCATAGCTCACGCATTCCAAAAGCAAAACAAGATCGCCCTGTTCCAGTCCAAGGAGGCCAGCATCTCGTGCGCCCAGCGCTTCGATATCGAGCTTTTCCTGTGCCATGACTGGCTTTCGGCCCAGCATCTCATAGGTCTCGTAAAAACTGAAGACCGACACGTCAATATCTTCGATGGTTGGGAACAGCAGGCAGGGAATCAGCGCCGTCTCAATCGATACGGGGCTACCGTTTATGCAGTTCAGGCGTCGAACGGAATAGAGCAGGTCGTCCTCGGCGATGCCAAACAGGTCGGCGTAATATGGCCCCGCATAACGCTTGGAACGCGCGAGAATACGGACGGACGGCTCGCCGCCCGAAGCACGGACCGATTCACGGAAACCGACCGTGCGTTCAAAAAAAGCAGGTACTTTCTGCGCCACAAAGGCACCTTTTCCCCGAACACGGCGAATCTGCCCGCGCCGAACCAGCTCATCGACAGCGCTTCGGATGGTCAAGCGTGTCGTACCAAATTCCTCGGCAAGGTCTTTTTCGGACGGAATCATGGAACCCGTGGGATATATACCGCGCTCGATACGTTCCTCGATGCGGCGTCGAATGCGCATATAAACCGGGGTGGCATCTACTGTTTCAGCCATTGTTCACCTGCCACGCTCCTCATGCCGTTCTCTTCGCCGTTATCGGCAAAGCGGAACTTTGTGGGCAAAATCACCGACTTGCAATGCTCCACAAAACGCATGTCCTTATCAAATTCGATCGAGCTCTCATAGAACACCGGCGTTCCCTCTTCTTGCTGGAGCAGCTCGGCCTCTTCGGCGTTCAAACGCGAGATGGAGATATGCTCACGTCCATGCTCAACACGCACGCCACCTTCTTTGAGCAAGACATCGTAAAGGCTCTCACACTCAAAATCGTGCTCGGGAAGCGCGGGGCACAGGGACAGGTTAACGTGAGCGGTCTCGATTGACGCCGGCTCGCCCTCTATAAGTCGAATGCGCTGCATGCGGAGTAAAGGAGCGCCCACAGCCACCCCAAGCTTGTCGGCAAGCGCCTCATCCGCCTCGATGGTCCCGGTGGAAACCAGACGAGAAGAGGGGTGCAGGCCGGCAGTCCGCACAGCATCGGAAAAGTTATACGTTTCCTGGAAGATGTTCAACGGCTTGGGAGGACACACATACGTACCCGATCCGCGACGGCTCTCGAGCGTTCCACACGAGATGAGCCGCGTGATACCGGCGCGCAACGCCGTACGCGAAACGCCAATCTCTTCGCACAGCACGCGCTCAGCCGGCAGGCGATCGCCGCCGGCAAGCTGGTGGTGCTGGATATACCAAAGAATTCCCTCAACAGCACGATCTTTGGGGGGAATTGCATAAGATTCGCCTGCCATTGCACAGACTCCTCATTCAGAAACGTATGCCGCCAAAATTAGACCAGCCCTCCCATGGCATCAAATTCGGCCTTGATCTTCTCGGCAACATTCCGATACGACTTATATAGACTTGAATCGCGTTTGACTTCGTCGGTCATAACGGGAATCTCTAATTTGGAAACCTCGTCTTTTCCCGTCTGAACCGCCACAACAACGCCCATACCAAGACACATATTACGCTTGGCAGCGTTTATTTTCGCCGCCTTGGCAGGATTTGCCAGGATACGCTGGGCAAATTCCTTTTTTGAGACCACTTCCTCGGCCTCCGGATCGCCCGCCTCGGCCACTTCGCACTGCAACACGTCCGCATAGTCAAAAATCTTCGGCTCGCCGCCGCGCTGATGCACGGCCCACTTGCGACGCGTGGCATCCTGGTAGATAGCCGGCAAAAACGTAAACCGCGGCGGGTCCAAAATCGTATCCGTGATGGTAAACACATCGGGATCAAAGGCATCCTGCGGGTTTTTCTTCTTGAACAGCCCCATATCAGCCTCCCGTACTAGCATTAAACAACTCAAGCCGAATATAGCACCAATTTCAAGCCGCTGCCTTACCCTATCGGTGCGCGGCGTCTATGGCTCGCCCAGCGGAAGAGTTTACGGACGAGGGCCGGGGTGCCTGCCGGCAAATAGCGGACACTCCGCATGCAATCTATGCAAACAAACAAGTACGCTTAGCTACATTCGGTAAGTTCGAGCACGCTGCCCTTAACGATAAGCGCCGGCTCCAGGACGACCTCTTCGGCACGCCTGCCGCCCCTACCGGCAAGACGCTTGGACATGCAGCCAAAAGCATGCTCCGCAAGGACACCAGGATCCTGCTCAATCGCGGTCAGCGCCGGCTCAAAGAGAACGTCGGCCGCCGAGTTGTCATAGCTCACCACCGAGATATCGCCCGGGATGCTCTTCCCCATCTCGTGTAAGCGCTTGAGCAGACCAAGGGCAATGTTGTCCGAACTTGCGAACACAGCGGTGGCATCAGTTGCGAGCACCGCCTCCGAGGCCTCGTAGGCACTCGGAATGTAGTACTCGCTCTCAAACTCCAAACGTGCGTCGATAGGCAGGCCAACCTCGCGCAGCGCGCGCTCATAGCCGGCAAGTCGCTTACGCCCCGTATTGGAACGGCGCGCGTTAACCAAGCAGGCAATGCGACGGTGGCCCTGCTCGATCAGATAGCGAGTGGCCATGTAGCCACCCATCTCGTGGTCGAACATCACCTTGTCGCACTCGAGCCCCTCAATGGCACGGTCGACCATCACGGCAGGGATAGGCAGATGGCTGACTTCTTCGCGCAGGGCGCGGTCGTCGGAGAACTCGTCGCCCACAACCAGGAAGACGCCATCAACGCCGCGCGTTACCAGCTGGCGCAGCAGCTCCAGATCGTCGTCGGCACTTCCACCCGAGCTGGTAATGAAGAGCGCATAGCCGTCCTCGCGGCAGCGCTTTTCCAGGCTACCGGCGAGCGAGGCAAAAAAGCGGCTCTCGATGTTAGGGACGATAAGGCCCAGCGTGCGCGACTCGCGCATGACCAGACTACGCGCAATCTGGTTGGGGACATAGTGGTTGCGCGCCGCGACCTCCTTGATGAGCTTGCGGTTTTCTTCCGAGATGCGACAGGGCCGATTATTGAGAACAAGCGAGACCGACGAGGGGGAAAGCCCCACCTCCTGGGCGATCTGCTTGAGGGTGACTTTGTTGGCCATCTCGCTCCTTCCAGGTTTACGCGCAATCTCTTGAAAGTATAGCGACCGACCCTCTACCTCGGTGATAAACACTTTACCAATCCGGTAGACGGCTGTTTTATCGCCGCCAGCGCACCAAATCCGTCCGGGTGGGGTATATTGCAATCGATTGATGACAACGACCACCAAAAGGCGGCTATTAGTATGCACGAAAACGATTTTTTTAACGAGGACCTGCTGTGCGCGCTTGCTGGCGTTGCCGGCGAGGACAACGTACTGATGAGCGAGCCCATGCGCGAGCACACCACGTTTAAGATCGGCGGCCCGGCCGACGTCTTTGTCACGCCCGATACCGAGCAGGGCCTCGTCGCCACGCTCGATACCTGCTATCGCTGCTGTCTCTTATACACATCTCCGAGCCCACGAGACCGATCAGTATCTCGTAT
>UQVD01000136.1 GCA_900544385.1 uncultured Collinsella sp. | reverse complement strand
GAGATACTGATCGGTCTCGTGGGCTCGGAGATGTGTATAAGAGACAGCTCCCCGTACATCGGCCAGAAGATCAAGGCCAAGATCCTTGAGCTCGACAAGAACCGCAACAACGTGGTCCTGTCCCGTCGCCAGTACCTCGAGGAGACCCAGTCCGAGGTCCGCGAGACCTTCCTGTCCCAGCTCAAGAAGGGCCAGATCCGTGAGGGCGTGGTGTCCTCCATCGTTAACTTCGGCGCTTTCGTCGATCTCGGCGGTGTTGACGGCCTGATCCACGTTTCCGAGCTGTCCTGGAAGCACATCGACCACCCGTCTGAGGTCGTCAAGGTCGGCGACAAGGTCACCGTCGAGGTGCTCGACGTCGATCTCGACCGTGAGCGTATCTCCCTGTCCCTGAAGGCGACTCAGGAGGATCCGTGGCAGCGCTTCGCTCGCACCCACGTTCCCGGCCAGATCGTCAAGGGCAAGGTCACCAAGATCGTCCAGTTCGGTGTCTTCATCTCCGTCGAGGACGGCATCGAGGGCCTGGTGCACATCTCCGAGCTCGCCAACCGTCACGTCGAGAACCCGGAGACCGTGGTCAAGCCGGGCGAGACCGTGTTCGTCAAGGTGATCGACGTCGACCTCGATCGTCGCCGCATCTCCCTGTCCCTCAAGCAGGCCAACGACTCCGTTGACCCGGCTTCCGAGGACTTCGATCCGGCCATCTACGGCATGCCGGCCGAGTACGACGAGCAGGGCAACTACAAGTACCCCGAAGGCTTCGACCCGAACACCAACGAGTGGATCGCTGGTTACGAGAAGCAGCGCGAGGAGTGGGAGTCTCAGTACGCCGCCGCTCACGAGCTGTGGGAGGAGCACAAGGAGTTCGTGGCCAAGGAGCTGGAGAACGCTGCCGAATCCGCAGCCGCCGACGGCCAGGGCCCGAAGGAAGAGAAGCCGGTCGAGGAGACCTCCAACTACTCTTCCGCTGCTCCGGCTACCGGTACCCTCGCCGACTCCGATCAGCTCGCCGCCCTGCGCGACCAGCTGCTCGGCAAGTGAGTTTGCCGCGAAGCTAGCGCTTAGCGTGTAAAGAAACCCGGTCCGATTGGGCCGGGTTTCTTGTGTTTTTGGAGTTATCCGCCAATGACTCCCCTCAGTCTCGCTACGCGAGCCGGCTCCCCTCCCTGAGGGGAGCTGTCGGCGATAGCCGGCCGAGGGGAGCGCCAGCTATCATGGGCACCATGATGCGAATAGGACTGACCGGCGGCATCGCCGCGGGCAAAAGTACGGTGGCGGCGCAACTCAAGCAACTCGGCGCGTTGCATATCGACTACGATGCGCTGGCGCATCAGATCGTCGAACCCGGGGGAGTGGCGCTGCCACAGATCGTCGCCGAGTTCGGTCCTGATGCATTGCTCGCCGATGGCACTATGAACCGGCCATGGATTGCCGATCATGTCTTCGGCGCGAACGCCGCGCCGGGCGCACGTGAACGGCTCGACGCCATCGAGCACCCATTGATCTATGCCGAGGCGGCGCGACTGGAGCATGAGCACCCCGAGGCAGCCATCATCATTCACGACATTCCACTGCTCGCCGAGGTCATTGACGATATTCCATTCGCCTTTGACCATATCGTCACGGTCGAAGCTCCCGTGTGCATGCGGCTCGACCGTATGGTCGAGGAACGCGGCATGAGCCTGGAACAGGCCGAGGCCCGCATCCGCCACCAATCCAGTGAGGAGGAGCGGCGGGCCATAGCCGATATCGTCATCGACTCCACCCATCCATTGCCCGAGATGCTGGCCCAAGTGGGTGAGATATACGCAGGATGGTGCGCAGGTCGCTAAGATGAGGCCCTATGGGATTCAATATCGAGCGCGCGGACAAGCCTTTCGTCGTCAAATCGCCATATAAGCCATCCGGCGACCAGCCGCAGGCCATCGCCGAACTGGCCGAACGCATCGAAAACGGCGAGAATGATGTGGTTCTTATGGGTGCCACCGGTACCGGCAAAACCGCAACCACCGCCTGGCTGATCGAAAAGCTGCAGCGACCGACCCTGATTATCGAGCCCAACAAGACGCTCGCTGCGCAGCTATGCGCCGAATTCCGCGAACTCATGCCGGACAACGCCGTGAGCTACTTCGTGAGCTACTACGACTACTACCAGCCCGAGGCATACATCCCGCAGACCGACACCTATATAGAAAAGGACTCCAACATCAACGACGATGTGGAGCGCCTGCGCCACCAAGCCACCGCAAACCTGCTGACCCGCCGCGACTGCGTGGTTGTGGCCACCGTCTCCTGCATCTACGGCTTGGGCACGCCGGAAGAATACGCCGGTCGCATGCTCTTCCTCAAAGTCGGGCAGGAAATCAACCGCGACGACCTGCTGCGCCAATTCGTGGCCATGCAGTACAAGCGCAACGACATCGCCTTCACGCGCGGCACCTTCCGCGTGCGCGGCGATACGGTCGAAATCATCCCCGTCTACGAGGAACTGGCCGTGCGCATCGAATTCTTCGGCGACGAGATTGACCGCATCTCCACGCTGCACCCGCTGACCGGCGACGAGATCGACGAGGAAAACGAAGTCCACATCTTCCCGGCCTCCCATTATGTGGCCGGCCCCGAACGCATGGAACGGGCGCTCAAAACCATTCGCGAGGAACTCGACGAACGCCTGGCAGAACTGCGCAAACAAGGCAAGGAGCTGGAAGCGCAGCGCCTCAACATGCGCACCACCTACGATCTGGAAATGCTCACCCAAGTTGGCGTGTGCTCAGGCGTCGAAAACTATTCGCGCCACTTTGACGGCCGCGCCGCTGGCACCCCGCCGCACACGCTGCTCGACTTCTTCCCTGACGACTTCCTGCTGGTCATCGACGAATCACACGTCACTGTGCCGCAGATCGGTGCCATGTACGAGGGCGATGCCTCCCGCAAGCGCACGCTGGTCGAACACGGCTTCCGCCTGCCCTCCGCGATGGACAACCGACCACTCAAATGGCCGGAATTCCTGCAGCGCGTCGGCCAGACCGTGTACCTGTCCGCCACGCCAGGCGACTATGAGATGGGACTGTCCGATGGGGTGGTCGAACAGATTATCCGCCCAACCGGTCTGCTGGACCCGAAGATCGACGTACGCCCGGTCAAGGGGCAGATCGACGATCTGCTCGCCGAGATCAAGGCCCGTGTGGCCAAGAACGAGCGCGCGCTGGTCACCACTCTGACCAAGAAGATGGCCGAGGACTTGACCGACTATCTGCTGGAACGCGGCATCAAGGTCGAATACCTGCATTCTGATGTGGATACGTTGCGCCGCGTCGAACTGCTGCGCATGTTGCGCGAAGGCAAGATCGATGTGATTGTCGGTATCAACCTGCTGCGTGAGGGCCTCGATTTGCCGGAAGTATCGCTGGTGGCGATTCTTGACGCCGACAAGGAAGGATTCCTGCGCTCCTATCGTTCGCTCATCCAGACCATCGGCCGTGCGGCCCGAAACGTGTCCGGCACGGTGATCATGTACGCCGACGAGACCACCGAAGCCATGCGGCAAGCCATCGACGAGACTGACCGTCGCCGCGCCAAGCAGATTGCCTACAACCAGGAGCATGGCATCGATCCCAAGCCCCTGATCAAGAAGATCAGCGACGTCAACGACATGCTCGCCAAGGAGGATGTGGACACCCAGACCTTGCTTGAAGGTGGCTACCGCAACGCGGGCAAGGCCGGCAACACGCACCTGGGCGTGCCGGTACTCGATCCCAACGAGGCAGACAAACGCCACGAGGAGATCCTGAAGGCCGGCCTGCCCGCGCAGGACCTCGCCGACCTGATTCGCCAACTGAGCGAACAGATGCACCTGTCTCTTATACACATCTGACGCTGCCGACGATATGCA
>UQVD01000135.1 GCA_900544385.1 uncultured Collinsella sp. | reverse complement strand
GTTCAAATCTTCTAACGCCCACCAAATGTTCGCAGCTCAGAGGCTATGTCCTCTGGGCTGTTTTGTTTTATGTCGCCAAATCAGCTGGCAGCTCCAACCGCCCAAGCAACCACCCTGCCCATACACAAAACCGCGTCAGCGACCCAAGTGCCTATCCCGGCTGACTCCGCAGTCAATCAAAACCGCCCCAATAGTCACCGAAGCCGAGACCAACACGTCTCGAACCCATCCGCACCGCAGCTTCTCGGCAAAACGCCGCGATGTCTGCGCCCTGCGGTATCCTTGAGCCACTTGCACCTGCAGCACCAAGGAGCCGCCATGCGCACCGAGCTCGATGTCCCCTTTTCGCACAAAGAAGAAGCCAAGGCGCTGGGCGCCAAATGGGACCGGACCAAGAAGATCTGGTATGTACCCAGCGGCGTCAACCCCGAGCCCTTTGCCGAGTGGCTGCCCGGTGTTAACCGATCCGACCCCTCAGCGCCGTATATATATCTAGTACTGGGCAAGCGCGAGTGCTGGAAGTGCCACAAAGAGACCTCGGTCGCGGCCTTTGGCATTCCCTATCGAACCGATAACGACGAGAGCATCGCCATCGTGCACGCGCCCAACGAAGCCGGGCACATTGCCATCGACACGGCCAACGCCAACGCGCTCGCCATCGTGCCCGCTGTTGGCTGCGTGCCGGGCGAGATCCGCGACTATCTTTCTAAGCGCTGCGGCTACAAGCCCGTAGGCGCGCGAGCCTCCAAAGCCCCGTCGCTCGGCAACACGTGCACCAGTTGCGACGCGCTGCAAGGCAGCCGCTATCTGTTCGAGGAGCCCTCGTCCCCGTTTGCCCTCACTGCCATCAACAAGCTGCCGGCACTGGAGTTTGTGCGCGTCGAGGTTGCCGGCGTCTTTGGCGTCCCGGCCACGCGCACCGACTTTGACCAGGCGCTCTTTACCTGGGCACGCGACCATCACGCCGAGTTCCACAAGCAGCTCGGTGAGGGGATTTATTTGTAGGGGCAACATCGAGGTATCGAGGAGCAGGAGCTCGATCGTCAAACAATCAAAAAGACAGGCTTTACGTACACGTATTCCGAGGGAGCCATGAGCTTCCCGGATGCCACCGACAAGCCGAGCCGCACCATCCTCACAGGAGAAGGCGGCACGGGAGCGAGCCGCTTCAAGCACGTCATCGAATGTCCCGATGGCCGTTTCCGCCGTCTTGTTCCCGACGAGCTCGATCAGCTTCAGGGATTCCCGAAAGGTTGGACCGATACGGGCATGACCGACGGCCATCGGGCCTTCTGCATGGGCAACGCACTCGTCACCGGCGTGCCCCATCGCATTGGCGAAGCTATGGTCGAAGTGTACGGCCTCTAAGGCAAGCAATCCGGAGCCGGCAGTTCACGCTGTCGACTCCGTTTTTCCACCCCACTTCCCCGTATACTGATGTAACACGTGTTTCATCCGGGCTTGTTGGGCCGGATTGTTCATGGGAGGGTCTTGTGGCTGCTTCGAATCCGCCTAAGGGGAGCGTTTCTTCTTCGTCCATCAAGCCGGTTACGCGCAAGGCCGTGCGTTGCCAGCGCGAGGTCGCTTGGCTTGTCACGCAGGCGGCGGGCAGGCTTGTGGCGACCACTCAGGACGTCAATGCGCCTACGCCGAGCTTTGTGCTGGCAGCGGCGCTGAATCGAGTACGCCAGCTGGAACTCGCCGCACAAGAAGACGGCAGCCATCTTGGCTACCAGGACGCTATGGCGCCCGACCTGTTGACCTTTTGTCGCATGACCAAATTGCCCGCCGCGCCCAATGCGCTTTCGGACGCAGGCTACATGTTTACGCTTTCGGGCGCGGACCTTATCCGCGACATCTATGCATACTGCAGCGAGCTCGCCGAGCGCCACGTCTTTGACGCGGCTGAAGTCAAACCGGGATATGTCATCAAGCTGGTTCTTAGGCTGTTCTTGATAGACGGGTTCGGGGCCATGCCGGCGTAAGCCGAGTCTTTAGCATCACCGTCGACTGGTCAACAACCGCTTTACCTTAATGAACGCCAATCGAGGGTCGATTATTGGGTCGCCTCGTCCACTAACGCATCTATCCCACGCGCTCCGACAGTCGATACTTGCGGTTGCGGCTCGTCACCGGCGCCGTGGGCTCAAGCTCGCCTTGAGCAATGAGCGCGTTGACGCGCGACCTAACCTGGGAAATTGTGAGCCCTGTGTGCTCTGCCAGCTCGCGCGTCCCCAGCTCGCCGTAGTGTTTGAGTGCCGTCACAATTAAGCCCCCGCCATGATCGACCGGCTCGATCTTTGAACGGTAAAGTACAACCTTGAACCGATCGAATCCCGGGCAGAACAGGGGCTCGGCCAGACCATGCGCGCGCATGGCATCGATCATCATCGGGATGCCCGAGCCATTGCCCTCAGCCGGCGAACCTGCGCCATCCGGCAGCGGGACAATCGACATGAGCTTCACAAGCGTCGCGTTACGGCATCGGGAGCTGCCGTCAAACAAGTTCTCGCGAGTCTTTCCCCCGTAAAGGCCGCCAGGATTCGTCACCTCGACACGATCATCAAAGACGTCGACGGCAATCGATTGTCCACAGAACCGATCCCCGTATTCTCGATGGATTACGGCGTTAGCGATTGCCTCGCGCAGAACCTCCTCGGGAATCTCAAGCGAGTCGACACGCGAGACGCCTTGGACGGTCGAGGTTCGCCGCAAATTCTTGGCGACGGCTGCGACGGCATCCGAGATCATCTCGCCCAACGTTCCCTCACAGATTGTGCGGTCCATGAACCTCAGCGACCCCGCAGCTCCCTTTTGAGCTCCCACGTGGACAGCCACATCAATGAAGAGCTTGGGATAGAACTGCTGAGGGTAAACGCCCGCGGCAAGGAGGCCGGCCTTGGTAACATTGCCCTGGAAGTCGAGGAAATTCAGACGCTCCATCTTTGTCTTCTTGTCCGCCGCACCGCGCATCGCTCGAGGCGCCAACGAATAGGCACGCTCTATCGTGCGGTCGACCAGCGACTCGTCGAGATCGCCCACACTCGTGCCGGGCACCGCATCGCGATCGCTAGGACTCGTCCGTTCATATGACGACAGTGCCAAAACCTCGGTCGACGAAAGCGGGACATCTTTGTCATCGATGCGTTTGTAGCTGCCACCTTGAGCGCCCCGCTCTATGACATAGCAAGGCTTGCTCGACGGGTCGAGCTCCTCAATCGTGATGACCAGAACCACGGTGCCCTGGAGCTCCACGCGCTCAATGGTGTATTTGGGCGGATTGGCCAGCTTTCCGCGACCGCCGGCATCGCCCATGCCCGCCACGAATTGGTTGAGCACTTTCTCGGTCTCAAAGTTTGCAACTGGGACAAAACCCGCGCGCTCGCTCACTCCGAGTACGATGATGCCGCCGGCGGTGTTTGCGAAAGCGCTGACCGTTTCCCATACGTCGTGGGAAAGCGTCGTGGCGCTCTCCTTCACTTCGACGTTAAGATCGTCCGAGCCCATGCGCCTTAAAGACTCGAGCAAACCGGTCAGTTCGTTTTCGTTCACCTGCACGTCCTTTCGCTCGGTTCTGCGAAGAATGCCGCGAATAGATTTCCTTCGTCCCTCAGTTATCTCTCGTAATTATCTCTCATCTTTCTGTTATCTCTCATATTAGAGATGAGTGAGAGATGAAAGATAAGATGTCTGTCATTTGTTTCATTTAAACATGTTGTTGCTGGTAAAACAATCTATATTGAGACAATACCATGGTTGCCCGTCTCTTTGCAGCATTGTTATCTCTCATATTTATCTCTCATCTTTCTGTTATCTCTCGTATTTGAGACGAATGAGATATGAGAGATGTGCGGGCGGCGGATGAGCGTGGATTTTGGACGGTCGGGAAATGAGGGTGGATATTTGGACGGTTTTTGGGCGTTTGGGGGTGCGGACAGAAAGTTGGACCGCGGGGCGGTCCGGACTGGAGG
>UQVD01000134.1 GCA_900544385.1 uncultured Collinsella sp. | reverse complement strand
GCTAAGGCCGTGGGAGCCGCGGGCGACGCACCCGCAAGCGCACCAGCCGCCGTCGCGCCTGCAGCTCCGACACCGGCCGTCCCCGCGATTGCGTTTATCGGCTACCAAAACTCGGGCAAGACCACGCTCGTCGAGAAGGTCATTGCTGAGCTCACCCGCCGCGGCCTGCGCGTGGGTTCGCTCAAGCATCACGGGCATCACGGCTTTGATATCGATGTGCCCGCTAAGGACACCTGGCGCCATCACCAGGCCGGATCCAAGCACGTGGGCCTCATCTGCGCCACGCGCTGGGCGGAGTACGCCGACACGCGCGAGGAGGACGAGATGCCCGCGCGTGAGCTGCTGTCGCGCTACAACGATGTCGACGTGGTGATCATCGAGGGTTACAAGACCGAGGGCTTCGACAACATCGTGGTCGCGCGCTCCGGTGTCGACCGTCTGCGCGGCAAGAGCTCGCTCGACCTGGTCGACGGTCACACGCTGGCCCTTGCCTGCAACGAGGCCCTGGCGCGCCAGGCATTCGACGCCGGCTTCGCGACCCGAGCCATCAACATCAACGACGCCCGAGCCATCTGCGACCTCATCCAAGACCATCTGGCCTAAAACCTGCCAAATAGGAACAGGTTTATTTTGGTAGGTTTTATCTGGGCAAACGCCATTTCCACCACAAAGGGGTCAGGCACCTTTGTGGTGGATTTTGCTTTAGTACATGTGTGGGACATGCCTTACAATCTACCAAGTAGTTCATGACGGGCGAAAAACGGAGAGAAGGGGCTTGATGCGTCCTTAATGTTTCGTGCGGATAGATTGATTTGACAGGCGCCGCACGAACGCCCGCCGTCCGCATTCGTATGAAACAAGGAGTCTCCATGCTTGCCTCTCTTTTCTCAGAGCCTCAATCATCGCTGTCCGTGCAGGCCAAGCACCTGGTGGCGATGCGCTTTCTCATCTACACCGGTTTTCAGACCAGCTACTTTATCGGCGTCATCGGAACGCTCACCTATGCAGACGATGCCTCGGTCGTGGCGACATCGCTGGCCGTTCTGTTTATGAACGTTTTCGTGATCCTGGGATCCTTTGCGGGTGGAGCGGCGCTCGACGCTTGGGGCCCGCGCCGCCATTTTTTGCTGAGCATCGTCGGCGCGCTGACAACCGGCGCGGCGATTATCGCCTTTGGCAGCGCGACCGGAACAGTCCTTGCCGGCGCGGCGCTCCTAGGTTTTGTGATGGGATTCGCCCAACCCATCGCCACGTCCTATCCGGCCTACCTCACCGACGATCCGGTCGAACTCAAAGACATCAACTCCGCCATCGCCATGTTATCGAACGTGAGTATCATCGTTGGCCCCACACTGGGCGGCTTTGTCGCGGCGACTGCGTCGTCGCGCGCGGTGTTCGTGCTCATGATGCTCTTTACCGCGTTGGCGCTCATTGCCGGTTGGGGCTTTAGGCCGCAGGCCAGCCATGTCGCCGGGGATGCGGATGCCGATTCGGCAGAGGAAGGGGAGCGTGCGGGACAAAGCCCCAGCCCCAGCGCATCCACCCGCGTCACCTTCGCGACCAGCATCAAGACAGTCTTCACCAACAGCGTCCTCGCCCTGCTGTTCTGCATTATTTTCCTTTCAAACTTTGGCTACGGCGCCTTCGATCCGCTCGAGTCGTTTTTCTATCGCGATGTCCTGCACGTCGGTGTTGAGTGGATGGGCTGGCTCTCGTCGGCCAGCGGTGTGGGCGCGGTGCTGGGCGCCGTGGTCGCGCTCCGCTTGCCGCCGCACCTGGTCAACCTTAAAACGCTGCTCATGGCGCTCATGTCGGTGGGTTTGGGAAGCCTGCTCTACGTGGGAACGCCGTACGTGGGCGTAGCCCTTGTCGGCCAGATTGTCCTGGGCGTGGCGTGGGGCGTCGTCAACCCGCTCCACAACACGATCGTGCAAACGACGGCCCCGCTCGAGCAGCTCGGTCGCGTGAACTCGGTCATGGGTTTTGGCAACATGTTCGCCGGCGTGGCCCCGCTGGCAATTGCCCCATGGCTGGCGGCGACATTTGGCGTACAGCAGACGCTCGTAGGGGCGGGCATGGTCGTGACGGCGGTTCCCGCGGCGTTGCTGCTGTTTGGACGCCGGCATTTTGATCGTGCCGCAAGGCAGTAAAAACCATCACAACATTTGATGAAAATCGCGATTTTGCCGAAAAACGTCGAATGTTGTGATGCTTTGCGTCTCGGGCCAGGCCATCCTGCGGGTCCGGCCGCCACAAAGGGGCCAGGCACCTTTGTGGTGGTTTTTGCTTTGACGGGCCGCGCCTGTGCCTTGGTATACCATGTACGCCGTTCACGAATACACCCCACACCGCCGCACAACCCAGAAAGGCCCCCATGGACACCACCTTTAGCAACATCAAAGCCGTGTTCTGCGATATCGACGGCACGCTGCTCACGAGCCAGCACACGGTGTCCCCGCGCACCGTGGCGGCGATCCGCGCCCTGCGCGAGCGCGGCGTGCTCTTTGGCCTGTGCACCGGGCGCGACGCCCACGCGACCGAGGCCATGTACGAGCTTTGGGGCATCGAAGGCCTGGTAGACGTGATGGTGGGCTGCGGTGGCGCCGAGGTCATCGACCGCGCGCACGATATCAACGAGCTGAGCTATCCGCTGCCGGGCGAGACCATCGCGCGCATCTGCAAGCACATGGCGGACCTTCCGGCAACACCCGTCTGCCCCCGAGACGGCGTGTTCTACGTGCCCGAGAGCAACGCGTGCGTCGAGCACCTGTCGCGCGTCGACGGTGTGCCCTACCAGGTGGTCGATTTTGCCGAGTTGTTGCGCGAGCCGCAGCCCAAGGTGATGTTTACCATGGCGCCCGAGGTGATGCCGCGGGTGATTGAGCGGGCGTCGACGTTTGCCGATGACACTGTTAAGGCGGCGGCTCTGCAAACCACGCAGCGGCTCTACGAGTTCATGGATCCGCGCGTGTCCAAGACGCGCGGCCTTGTGCGCGTGGCGGAGCTCAACGACATGGAGCTCCAGGACATCTGCGTGTTTGGCGATGCGGACAACGATACCTGCATGGTGGCCGACGCCGGCGTGGGCGTGGCCATGGCAAACGGCAGCGACGCCACCCGTGCCGCCGCCGACTTTGTAACCGCGAGCAACGACAAAGACGGCATCGCGATCTTTATCGAGGAGCATCTGCTGTAGCACTGGGGCAGAACCACCACAAAGGGAGCAGGCACCTTTGCGGTGGCTTCAGGCGATTTAGGCGAATTGATACCGAAAATCTGCGCGAAAATTCAAATTTAGTTGTATGAACATCTCGCTTCTAACCACCGATGGGTTAAAGATATTCCCATCAATTTGGTAGTCTATTCCTCACGGTTAATGATTTACCGTTCACGGTCGATTTTCGACCGTTCACAGGACGCATGCTCTTGAGCAAAATGTTGTGCAAATAAATAAAATGCTATTAAAAAATGATAACTAGCTTAATTACCAGTAGAAATAGATATTTCATAGCGAATAAACGAAGGTAAATCCGAGCAAATGTCAAGAGAATTGAGAATTCGCTACAAAACTATCGGTATTTTTGCTTAGATGTTCAAACAATCGTTACAATATGAACTATAAGCGTGCGCAATTACAGATTGCGCAGATACGTTTGATAGTGAAAGAGCAAGATCGCGGTCTCTTGGGGAGGAGACATCGATGAAAGCGAATTCAAAAAAAACTAAGCAGAGTAAAAAAGCGACGCGCCGTGTACTGGCAGGCGTTTTGTGCGGAGCCTCCGTGTTGAGCCTGGTACTGTCGCTCGTCATGCCCCCGATCTCGCAGGCCATTGCCAACGATGCCCAGGCGGGTGCAGCCGAGGAAACTGTGATGGGGGGGGGGTTCCTCAAGTGAGTCTACTGATGTAGACAACACCAACAACGGGGATACCGACAACCAGAATAGTGACGACGCTGAGGGTGGCGAGTCTGGCGACGCTGCCGCGG
>UQVD01000133.1 GCA_900544385.1 uncultured Collinsella sp. | reverse complement strand
GTCGTGGGCCGTTTCGCCCCGTCGCCCTCGGGCCGCATGCACCTGGGCAACGTGTTCAGCTGCCTGTGCTCGTGGCTTTCGGCCCGCAGCCAGGGCGGCAGCATCGTGCTGCGCATCGAGGACCTGGACGATCGCTGCAAGCGCCCGGAACTTGCCGCTCAACTGATTGACGATCTGACCTGGCTGGGGCTCGAGTGGGACGAAGGCCCCTACTACCAGCACGATCGCCTGGATCTGTACGAGGACGCCCTGCGCCAGCTGCAAGACGCCGGCCTCACCTATCCCTGTTTTTGCACGCGTGCCGAACTCCACGCCGCGAGCGCGCCGCACGCCAGCGACGGCACGCCCATCTACCGCGGCGCCTGCAGAGGTCTTTCTGCTGATGAAATCACCCGCCGCAGTGCCCTGCGTGCTCCGGCCACGCGCCTGCGCGTGCCCACCGTCGACGACCTCGCCAGCGACGTGATCGAATTCGTGGACCGCACGTACGGAGCCCAATGCGAAGCACTCGCCACCGAGTGCGGTGACTTTTTGGTGCGCCGCAGCGACGGCGTGTTTGCCTATCAGCTGGCCGTGGTGGTCGACGACGCTGCCATGGGCGTCACCGAGATCGTACGCGGATGCGACCTGCTTGGTTCCACGCCGCGCCAGATCTATCTGCAACATCTGCTGGGACTGCCCACGCCGCACTACGCGCACATTCCGCTGCTCATGTCACCGGACGGCCGCCGCCTTTCCAAGCGCGATCGCGATCTGGACCTGGGCGAGCTCCGCACCCGCTTTGGCACACCCGAGGCACTGTTGGGATGGCTCGCCGGGCAAACAGGCATCGCGCCGGACACCACGCCGCGTACCGCCGAGCAGCTGGTCGAGCACTTTAGCTGGGACGTCATCCGCGCGCATCGGGAGAACATCACTGTAACGGTCGAGTAGCCAGCCACCCCGCCTCTACGCAACATCCCAGGGCTGGAGTTCGTCGCCCAAGCGAACGATGCAGTCGTAGAGCACGGTGTGACGCTCGGCCGGGTTGGTATCCCGATGAAAATGCCCGTAGTACCAGCGCTTGTAGTCCAAGCGGTCTTCCAGCTCATCGAAAAATGCCGTAAGCCGATCAACGGAGGGGCAATTCCAGCCGGACGCTGGATAAAGCGTGGACGAAAGCATGCGCGTAGAGCAGGTGTGAGTGATCACGTAGTCGACCGTCCAGCCCACGCTGTCGAGCTTTGCCCGCGCCTCCTCAAAGTTGCGCTCGTCCGGCAGCTCCTGCGGCCACCAGCTGGAATACGGAATGCGGTATTCCTTGTCCACGCTCGTGGCGCCGCCCATGGTAAAGACCGTTGAGCCGTCGAGCTCAAAAACCTCGGCGCGCGTCAGGCGCCGTATGGGAGAGGTGTCCGACAGGCGCTGCGTCAGCCCACCGTGCCACAACTCCATAGGACGCTCCGCCCAGTGATCGAAACGCTCGTGATTGCCGTCGACAAACAGCAACGTATAGGGGCGCGACTCCAGCCAAGCGATATCGGCGCATTCCTCGGCAGAAAAATCCCACGGAAAGCCAAAGTCGCCCGCGACAATCAGATAGTCGTCGCTCGCCAGGCTATCCCCAAGCTCCCAGTCACGCAGCTTTTGCATGTCGAGGCCGCCGTGAATATCGCCCGCCACATAGACCGTCATCGAATCACCACTTCCCTGTAAGTCGCTAGCCCGCATTCAGCACGATCACTAAGCCAACCGTTCCAGCCCTTCCATCCCTTAGGGCTTACCCCTCGTTCTTCCATCCAAACGGGTCGAGCACCCAAAAAATCAGATCGAGCACGCCGCCGGTCATCATGGCGCCGGCAAGGGCCATGCAAACGTGCAGAGAGCTGGCACTTCGGAGCACGTCGAACGGCCCCAGAACAGCCAGCAGCGCGACCGCTGCGCCGGCAAGGCACAGCGCGAGGCACGGCCCTGCGCCCTTGACGCACTTCTTTGCGAGATGCCTGGTGTTGTCACTCATCGATATCGAACTCCTTAGAGGGTCGTTGTTCAGATACATGCCGCCGCGGCAGAGCAGGGCAGCAGTGAAAGTGTCACATGCCGTGCGGACATATTTGAGTTACCCTACATTTATCATAGTTTGATAGAATGTAGGGTAACTACTCAGGAAGGAGGCACTATGTCCGTCTTAGAAGATGTCCTAGAAGAGGAATATGCACGCTCTAACCGCCTTTTAGGCCTCATGGAACAGGAAATCGGTCTCCTTCCAAAGGGCAGCATCCGCATGCGAAACATAAAAGGCCACGAATACTGCTATCTCAACTATCGAGTCGGTGACAAGGTTAAAAGCGACTATGTCCCTGCTGCAGAGGTTGATGAGCTGCGAGCCAAAATCGAACGTCGAAGGGCTCTTGCGGCCGCCATCAAAGAACAAAAGCAATCTCAAAAGCAAATCATACGGGCGTTGGGAAGGGTGCCATATGTTGACTGAGCAGCAGCAAGCTTTCTTAAAAGTGCTTGACCTGGTTGAAGAAGCAGGGTGTATGAATCATGTCGTTCTCATCGGGTCCTGGGCAGAATTTGCCTATAGAGAAGCCGAGGTGCTGCCGGATTTTTGTCCAAATATCAAAACAATGGATGTTGACCTCCTTGTCCGAAACCTACGGCGACCCAGCCCGGCGGCGCGATTGACCGTCCTCGCAAAAGAACGAGGCTTCTTTGTCGAATCCGACCGCATGAACGGAACAACAAAGTTGCTAGATATCAGCGGTCTTGAAGTTGAGTTTCTCATTGGGAAAATGGGCGCCGGAAAAGAACCTGCACTTAAGACGAACATCGGCGTGACGGCTCAGGCGCTATGGCATATGGACGTCATTTTGAAAAACACCATCGAAGTTCGCTGTTTCAACCATGTCGTGACTGTTCCAACCCCTGAGGCATATGTAATTCACAAGATGATAATCAACGGTGAACGGGGCAAAAAGGCCAAAAAAGATGCCCGTGCCGTGAATGACTTGCTCCCGCTGTTGAACGAGGAAAAGCTGACAAAGATATTCGGCTCGCTTTCCAAAAAAGAGAAAGCGCGAGTCCGTACGTTTGCAGAAGCTCATGGCGTTGCGGAACGTATCTTGGGAAGCATCTAAGCCGTTGGCGGGCAGCATACTGGGCAGGGCGTTTTGCCTCGTTTGAGTGCGGACGCCAGTGGCACACTTGTTCTGACGGCGGTTCGCGGAAGGCCCTTGCACCCCATGGCGTTGTGATATCGCTTGCCACTTTTGGTGACGATCACATTGACCGTTGAGACGTCCATGCCACGGGACTCGGCAGGCATCGCCATCTTTTGGCACTCCGAAACTTGTTCATTGGATTTTCCGCTCGAAAAACCAGAATCGCGGAATCGATTAATGTAGGCGTCGAAACACCCATCGAACAGCAGCCCCGTTGCCAAGCCCGCCATGAACCCACAGGCAATCGCGGCCTCTCCTCTAATTTGCATATGTCCCTCCTTAATTAATCTTGAAGATAAAAGCGGCGCGCGCCGCAGGACCCATGCCCTTGCGGCGCGCGCCGAAAATGATCCGCTTTCCTCCGTCCCTAACGGATCAGCTGGCGGCGCTTGTCGGACAGGAAGACGCCGGCGGCAACCAGGACCGTGCCTCCAATTACGAACGTCTCGCCCAGCAGGTTGGACACGTCGCCCGTGGCGGGCATCGTCGTCTGCTGCGTGGTGGCCTCGGACGCCGAGGTCATGTGCTTGGCCTGGTACGCCACCTGCGTCGCAGGCTGAGTCTGCTCGCCATTCCCGCGCTCGGCGGCCTCTTGGCGAGCGATCTCGGCGTTGAGCTCGACAATAGCCTGGTCGAGCTCGGCCTTGGCGGCGGTATAGTTGGCAAGCGCCTCCAAGTAGGCAGGTGCCACAGCATCCGTCGCAGCAACGGCAGCGTCGAGCTCAATCTTGGCAGCTGCGGCGCGCTCGGCGGCATCGTGGGCTGCAGCGATCTTAGCGTCTGTCTCTTATACACATCTGACGCTGCCGACGATATGCAGTGTGTA
>UQVD01000132.1 GCA_900544385.1 uncultured Collinsella sp. | reverse complement strand
GTTGAAGATCGCGCCTTCGGGGGCGTGGGCGGCGGTGGCGACTGCGGGCTCGGTGGCGGCGGGCTCGGTGGCGACGGACGTCTCCCCTGCCGCGTTCTTGGCATCGGCAACTGCCTCAGCGACTTTCTCGGCGGCTGCGGTCGCGGCCTTCTGCGCGGCATCCACCACGGCGGGTGCAGCCTCACGCGCGGCAGCGACCATACGGTCCTTAATGCCCTCGACGAGTTTGCTCATTGTCTCTCCTCTTAGTTGTTGGACTCGACGGTTGCGGTGGTGTCGGCCGCGTCCTCGAGCTGCAGGTTCAATAGCTTCAAGCCGTATTCCGGCACGTTGATATCGATGGGTTGGCCATACAGGTCGCCGGGGCGCACAAAGGCGATAACCGTCATAATGCGCGCCATGGTCTCGGGCGATTCAGAAAGGTCACGCTCAAACCAACGTTGGATCATGCCGACCTCGGCACTTACGACATAGGTGACGTAGTAGTCAAAGAACGTGCCCAGCGCCAGGCCCAAGATGCCCGTCTGTGCACGAGGCACCACGGCCTCGCGTGCGGTATCGATAATCCTTTTAATGAAGGCCTGGTCGCCGCCCGGGCCCAGCAGCGATCCGATTAAATCGCGGTTGGCCGCAAGGTAGCGCAGCAACTCAACCGAACCGGGTGCCGGCTCGAGCTCATCGATGTTGTGATAGAGATCGGGCAGCTGAGCTGCGGTGATGAGCTCAATGCGCTCACGGATCTCGGCCAGCAAGCCGTCCTCGATTTGATTGATAAAGTCTGGGATATCGCGGTAGTGCGAATAGAACGTGCGGCGTGTAAGACCGGCACGCTCGGTGAGCGACGCGACGTTAATGCGCGAAAGGTCGCCGCTTTCGGCAAGCTCGCTGGCAAGCGCCTGGCGAAGGGCACGCTGCGAGCGAAGGGACCGGCGATCACATTTCTCGAGCTGGGACAAGCGTCCTCCTTGTTACTCAGCCTGTGCGCTATTGCACAGTGCGAGTATTATTGCACACCGTGTGCATCAACACGTAAAGGCAATATTTGGGATGTGACAAAGGGACTGTCCCTTTGTCACATTCAGCGACCGCCTAGGTTGTGCCAGTTGTGCCTGGCTTTTGAAGCGGCATTGCCAATTGTTCAAAATGTCATTCGTGGGTAGAATAGTGTCGACGGCAGCCCAAGTTCTGGAAAGCTGGGCAGCGCCGTTGTTTGCATTAGGGGGTCAACGCCTTAGCGGCGGCGACCCCTTCTGTTGCGCTTCGAACGCTGCTTGAGTGCCTCGGAAAGGCCGACAAGCGCCGTGAAGAACGAGACCAAAGCGGTCAGAAGTCTCACGAAATCAATCAAATCGGTCATGGGCATCACCTCCCGTCAGATGGAGGGCGTTGCCCGGCACATGGAACTGCCGCCAACAGTATCAATTCTATCAAAGCGCAGTTAGATATGCGAATGTTTGTTCGTATTTCAAGAGACCAGCGTCACCTGTGACAAAGGGGCTGTCCCTTTGTCACATTATTCGATTACGGTGCAGGAATTCTGCTTGTGCATGGTGGCGAGCATGTGTTTGGGAACGGCGTGGACCATGCAGCTGCCGATGGTCGCGCTCGCGGCAGCCTTAGCTGCATCGCTAGCGTTTTTGGTCGCGTAGCTGTGACGGAAGCGTTTGAGCATGGCAATGTCGTTACCGCCGTCGCCGTAAACCGCGACCTCGTCCTCGGCAATACCGTAGTAGCCCGCCAGCCAGGCCACGCTCTCGCCCTTGTTGCACGCCACGTCCGTGATCTCGAACATCACCGGATCGAACGGTGCGTTGACCACGCGGTCCGATCGCTCGGCCAAATAGGCCTTAAGGTCGCGCTCCAGCTCGGGCGAGATCACGCGGCAGTTGATTTTGCACACGTCATGACGCAGGATGTCGCCGATCGACTGATCGAAATACTGCTCCTCGTGATAGCCGCCACGCGCGCGCATGCCGCGCATCACGATGCGCTTGATAGGGCTGTCCTTCTTAAAACCCGCCTGGTGCATCTCGAACGAACCGCTCGAGAACATGCCGTCGGGCGTGGAGCAGTCGAAGCAAATGTCCGGGAACGCCTTGAGCAGCTCCTCGGTAACCTGCGGGTCGATGGTCCAGGTCTTGAGCACCTCACCATGGCTGTCACGCACGATGGATCCATTGGAGCAGCAGGCGTCAAGCGCCAGACCCGTAAAGCCATGCTCGCCGATCGGCAGCGTCGAGCGTCCGGTCGCGGGAACCACATGCAGGCCGGCCTCGGTCAGCTCGCGAATGGCGCGGCGGATGGTCCCGTCCGCCTCGTGCAGGGCGTTCAGCAGCGTTCCGTCTAAGTCACTCGCAAACATCTTGATCATGAGCATGCCTCTCCTTCTTCTGCACGATATTGTAGACGAGAACGGGCGAAAGATTGTCCTACACCGCGGCGGGGCCGTGTTCGCCGGTACGGATGCGGACAACCTCTTCGACCGGCTCGACCCAAATCTTGCCGTCTCCAACGGTGCCGCAATCTTGGAAACGGCGCGGCAACGGACACGAAACGGACGGGAAATACGCGAGCAAGGGAGGCGTGAGCGTGCCCGTCCCGGCTAGCGGCGGAACAGCTCGTGGGCGCGGTCGCGGAGATTAGTTGCTCGAATGACACCTTCGTAGCGATTGATGCGCAGACGCGGGAAGGCATTGAAAAAGCGTAGGTCGCGGCGGCTGAGTGACACGCTCGGCACCGGACGGCTCATACGCTTGCCGGCAAGGCGACGGCTGAGCGACGGACGCGGCATGCTCGGCGCGGCATCGGCCACACGGCGGGCAGCGAGCGCCAAGCCGCGAGCACCATCCGAGATAAACGTCGGCATCGAAGCCTTCTCGCGCAGGGCATCGAGCGTCGCGTCGCCCAGCTCCGCCAGCCACGCGTTAACGGCACGGCTGCGGATATGCGTCTGCGCCACCGAGTCGATCGCCGAATCGGGAATACGTTCGAGCATGGAGTCGGACGCATCGGCAAGCGACTCATTGATGCGGTCGGCAAGGTCGGCACGCACACGCTCCAGCTGATCGGACAGGCGGCGCCAACTGGCCAAAGAGCATGCCGCGTCGACCATCATCGCGACCGCGACAATAAAGGCGGACAGCCGCACAATCAGCACCGGCAGATGGCCAAGCAGTCCCAGCAATGCCGGCTCCACCACGCGACAAATGCACAACGCACCCAAGCCAAACGCGCAGGCCCAGTACAGACAGATACGTCCGTGCAAGTTAAACGGCAGGTGCGAATAGTCCCAAAAGCGAGCGCCCGTTGTTTTTTCCAACAGCACGCCTACACTGTACTCGATCACGCTGCATACGAGCGCTGCAGCGACAAACTGGCCCGAGGCATCCGGAATTCCGCGCAGCAAAAGCCAGCAGGCTATGCCGCCCACACCATAGATAGGACAACACGGTCCCAGCAAAAAACCGCTGTTGGCAAAGCGTCCGTGGTTGAGCATGGCGCATACCGTCGACTCCCATGCCCAACCGCAAAACCCGTAAAAGGCAAACGAGAGCACCAGTGCCGAGAGCGGGCAGGCGGCAAGCGTCGCGCCGCCAAAAGCCATATCAATCGCGGTTCCCACCGTCTACCCTCTCCTCTTTTCACTCGATTCGCTGCTCACGCCATCGTCCGCCTCGTCCTTGCGCCGCAGACGACCGGCGACCGTCTCGCACAGCGCGCACCATTTATCTGCCAGGCATACAATCCAAGCCTCACGACACGTCGGCGGCACTGGCACCAGCGGAAACATATGCCGCACGATAATATTCCGTTCGCGCGACGTCAGCTCAAAATCTTCCTCCGCGCGCGCTAGGGCAAAAAACGGGTGGCGAAAGCCATGCAGCCGATGGCTTGGGTCGGGGTCGTGCCAATCGTAGAGAAAGTAATCGTGTAACAGGGCTCCGCGCAGCAGCGAGGCACGGTCGACCGAAACACCGACGCGGCCCAAGCGCTCGGCAAAGGACAGGCTCGCCCGCGCCACCGAGATCACATGCGCATACAC
>UQVD01000131.1 GCA_900544385.1 uncultured Collinsella sp. | reverse complement strand
TCGTGGGCTCGGATATGTGTATAAGAGACAGGTGCGGCCCCTAGCTCATGCGTATCCTCATCGACGAGAAGAAGCTCGAGTGGGATGACGCTTGGAACATCGTGACGCAGGTTGTGAGCTACACCAACCACACGATCCTGCCCGAGGCCCTGGAGAAGTGGCCCATCGGCACGTTCTCCAAGCTCCTCCCCCGCGTGTACCAGATCATCGACGAGATCAGCCGTCGTTGGCACGAGTCGTTCGACACCACGCAGGAGGGCTGGCAGGAGCGTCTGCGCCAGACCGCCATCCTGTGGGACGGCGAGATTCGCATGGCCAACCTGTCCGTGATCTGCAGCCACAGCGTCAACGGCGTGGCCAAGATCCACTCTGACATCATCAAGAACATCGTGCTCAAGGACTTCTATGCCCTGACGCCCGAGAAGTTCAACAACAAGACCAACGGCATCTCGCACCGTCGCTTCTTTGCCGAGGCCAACCCCACCTACGCCAAGCTCGTGACCGAGGCCATTGGCGACGGCTGGCTCAAGGACGCCTTTGAACTGGAGAAGCTCAAAGAGTTCCAGAACGACACCGAGTTCCTGAAGGCCGTGGGTGCCTCCAAGCGCGCCAACAAGGAGCGCCTGGCCGCCTACGTTAAGGCCGAGACCGGTCTGGTCATTGACCCCAACACCGTCTTCGATGTTCAGGTGAAGCGCTTCCATGCCTACAAGCGCCAGCTCATGAACATCATGAAGGTGATGGACATCTACAACCGTCGCATCGCCGATCCCAACTTCCACGTGACGCCGACGACCTTCATCTTTAGCGGCAAGGCTGCCTCGAGCTACACCTTTGCCAAGGAGACCATCCGCCTCATTAACTCCGTGGCCGATGTCATCAACAACGACCCGCGCGTCAACGAGGTCATGAAGGTCTGCTTTATCCCCAACTTCCGTGTGAGCAACGCCCAGCTCATCTACCCCGCCGCCGAGATCTCGGAGCAGATCTCCACGGCTGGCAAGGAGGCCTCGGGCACGTCCAACATGAAGCTCATGATGAACGGCGCCATTACGCTGGGTACCCTCGACGGCGCCAACATCGAGATCGCCGACCTGGCCGGTCGCGAGAACGAGGCCATCTTTGGCCTGACCGCCCCCGAGGTCGAGCAGCTCTGGGCATCCAACAGCTACTTTGCGTGGGATACCCTCAACGGCGACCGCGAGCGTCTGGGCCGCGTGATGGACGAGCTCAAGGACGACACCTTCGCGGGTCTTTCGGGCAACTTCGAGAGCATCTACAACGAGCTCATGAACAACAACGACCCCGACCTGGTTATGGCCGACTTCCGCAGCTACGTCGACGCCTGGGAGAAGCTCACCGGCAGCTACGGCGACCAGGAGACCTGGAACCGCAAGGCTCTGCTCAACACCGCCTCGAGCGGATGGTTCTCGAGCGACCGCACCATTCGCGAGTACCGCGACGAGATCTGGCACGCGTAAAGGCGCGCGAGCTCCCCTATGCCAGCACGGCATTACTCGACGGGCGTGACGTCACGTCGCGCCCGTTGCTAATGGGTTTAGGAACATCGATGACAGAAGGAGAAATCGATGAGTAAGAAAGAATGCATCGCGATGCTCCTCGCAGGAGGACAGGGCAGCCGATTGGGGGCACTCACCCAAAAGATCGCTAAGCCGGCGGTTAGCTTTGGTGGCAAGTTCCGCATTATCGACTTTTCGCTGTCCAACTGCTCCAACTCGGGCATCGACACGGTGGGCGTTCTGACGCAGTACCGTCCCTACCTGCTGCATGCCTATGTGGGCTCCGGCGAGGCCTGGGATCTGGACAGCCGTGACGGCGGCGTATCGATCCTGCCGCCGTACGAGACGCAGACCGGCGGCGCCTGGTATGCGGGCACGGCCGACGCCATTACGCAGAACCTCGACTACATCAAGGCCAACGACCCCAAGTACGTCCTGATTCTTTCGGGCGATCACCTGTATCGCATGGACTACCGCAAGATGCTCAAGACGCACATCGAGAACAATGCCGACCTCACGGTGAGCGTTATGCCCGTGCCGTGGGAGGAGGCCAGCCGCTTTGGCATCCTGACCACCGATCCCGAGGACGGCCGCATCACCAAGTTCACCGAGAAGCCCGAGAAGCCCGATTCGAACCTCGCTTCCATGGGCATCTACATCTTCTCGGCCGACGTCCTGATCGAGGCGCTCGAGGAGGACGCTCTGGACCAGCGCTCGAGCCACGACTTTGGCAAGGACATCATCCCCAAGCTGCTCGGCGAGGGCAAGCGCCTGTACAGCTACGAGTTCCACGGCTTTTGGAAGGACGTCGGCACCATCGCCAGCTTCCACGAGACCTCGATGGACCTGCTGGGCAACAACCCCGAGTTCGATCTGTTTGACAAGCACTTCCCCATCATGTCTAACATCACCACGCGTCCGCCGCACTACATTGGCCCGGACGGCCGTCTGGACGACTGCCTGGTCTCCAACGGCTGCAAGATCTACGGCACCGCTCGCCACTCGATCCTTTCGACCGATGTCATCATCGAGGAGCGCGCCGTGGTCGAGGACTCCGTGCTGCTGCCGGGTGCGCACGTTAAGAGCGGCGCGCACATCTGCCGCGCTATTTTGGGCGAGAACTCCACGGTCGAAGAGGGCGTGAAGCTCGGCTCTGTCGATACCACCAAGGATACGGCCGTCGTTGGAAATGACGTCGTTATCGGGAAGGGGGAATGATCCGATGATCAATCGCAAGGCCATCGGTTATATCACCGCTAACTCCTCTTCGAGCTACGGCAGCGTCCTGCTCAAGGACCGCCCCATCGCGTCCGTTCCCTTTTTGGGCCGCTACCGCCTGATCGACTTTCCGCTGTCCAACATGATGAATGCCGGCATTAAGACCGTCGGCGTCGTCATGCCGGGCAACTACCGCTCGCTGATCGACCACGTTGGCTCGGGCAAGGACTGGGGCCTGGACCGCAAGAAGGGCGGCCTGTTCATGGTGCCCGGCAACGCGTATGGCACCACCAAGGGCGGCATGCGCTTCCTGCTGCGCGACATCATCTCCAACAAGACGCTGTTCCAGCGCTCGGACAAGCCCTATGTTGTGATGATGGGCACCAACATCATCTTTAACATGGATCTCAACACCATCATCGACGCGCACGAGAACTCCGGTGCCCAGATGACCGTGGTGTACTGCAAGGCCACGCGCAACGTCGATGACGAGACCAAACTCGAGATTAACGAGAACGGTCGCCTGACGGGCGTGAGCGCTGGCGTCGCGTACGGCGACAACGCCTCTATGGACTGCTGCATCGTCAACCGCGAGACGCTGCTCGAGATTATCGACCACTACCAGGCCGCCGACTATCTGGACCTGCTCGAGGCACTCCAGGGCGACTTTGGCAACATCGACGTTTGCAGCTACGAGTACAAGGGCGAGGTCGTGGGCGTGTTTAGTGAGAAGTCGCTGTATCGCCGCAGCATGGACCTGCTTGACCAAACCGTGGCCGACCAGCTCTTCGATCCCGAGCGCCCGATCCTGACCAAGGCTCACGACGTGCCGCCTTCGCGCTATGCGACCGGCAGTCACGCATGCAACTCGATCATCTCGGCCGGCTGCATCATCAAGGGCACCGTGCGCAACTCGATCCTGTCGCGCGGCGTCGTGGTCGAGGAGGGCGCCTCGGTGACCAACTCGATCATCAACCAGAGCTGTGTCATCAAGAGCGGCGCACGCGTTGAGAACGCCATTCTGGACAAGAACAACGTGGTTCCCACCAACACCGAGCTTCGCGGCACGCCCGAGAACATCCTGGTGCTGGGCAAGGCTCCGTTAACTTCCGACACCACCATCGTACGTTAACGTTGGCACCGCAACATCGCTCGTAACAGGTAGAATAGCCGCCCGGTTAGCGCCAGGCGGCTATTCTCGAATTGCAACATGGGAGACAATATGGCAGATTCCAGCAAAAAGATGCAGATCGTGTTTGCCTCGGCCGAGTGCGCACCGTTTGTTAAGACCTGTCTCTTATACACATCTCCGAG
>UQVD01000130.1 GCA_900544385.1 uncultured Collinsella sp. | reverse complement strand
CGAGATACTGATCGGTCTCGTGGGCTCGGAGATGTGTATAAGAGACAGCCTCGGCTGGCGGCTCAATCAGCGCGTGCCGCACCCACACAAAGCCGCTACACCTGTGACAGAGCTGTGAAGTGGTATCTATTGCTGGCGCAGGCCATGCCAAGGAGTGTCCCAGATTGCCGGCAGATAAGGAATGTCCCCAGGTGCCGGCCGCGGGCGTGACTTTCGTCCCGTTTGATACTCCGCTGGCCTAGATGTTCGTCATGTGCGCCCGTAAACGTGGGACAATGGCGTTGCTGGTATCACAGACAAAGGATGTGCCTATGAACGCCCCCGTTGCCAAAACCTGTCGGCAGCGCCGCCCGTTTGCGCGATTTGCTTCCGTCTGCGCACTCGTCGCGCTTGCATTGCTGCTACTGCCCGCCGCCGCACACGCCGACGGTTATTCCATGACCCAGACCTATATCAGTGCCACGGTTGAGGCCGATGGATCGCTGACCGTTGTCGAGGGACGCCAGTTTGATTTCGACGACGACATCAACGGCGTGTTTTGGGAGATCAATACGGGCTCCAACCAGCAGGGCGGCACGGCGGGCGTCGACGTGCTGAGTGTCGAGGAAGAGGACACCGCGTTTAACAAAGTCGATAGCGCGAACAAGGGCGACTCTGGCGTCTACACGGTCGAGCAGACCGGTGACGGCGTAAGGATTAAGGTGTTCAGCCCTCACGAGAGCGGCGACAGCGCGATCTATTACGTGAGCTACACCATGACCGGTGCGGTCATGAACTGGGCCGATACCGCCGAGCTCTACTGGAAGTTTGTGGGCGACGGCTGGTCCGCGGACTCCGACGATGTCGAGATGGAAGTGTACTTCGCAAATGCCGCTGCCGGGACGGCGGCCGTCAAGGGCGATAACTTCCGCGCATGGGGCCACGGTCCGCTGACGGGCGATGTATCGCTCGATGAGGACGAGCCCATGGTCACCTATACCATTCCCTGCGTGCATCAGGGCGAATTCGCCGAGGCACGCATCGCCTTCCCTAGCGACTGGGTGCCGCAGCTTGCCGCTTCGGGCGAAGAGCGCATGTCAACGATCCTGAGCGAAGAGAAGGAATGGGCCGACGAAGCTAACGCCCGCCGCGCTCACGCTCGCATGATTGCCAATGCACTTGCCGTGCTAAGTGTTGTTGCGGCGGTGGCCTTTACCGGCACAATCGTGATGCTCAAGCTGCGCAGGCCCAAGCCCAAGCCGCTCTTCCAGGACGAGTACTTCCGCGATGTGCCCTCGGCCGACCATCCCGCGGTGCTTGCAGCTCTTATGAGCTGGAACGACGTGCCCGATCAGGCATATATCGCCACACTGATGAAGCTGACCGACGACCGCGTGATCAAGCTGGAAGAAGCGACCGAGACCAAGAAGAAGGGTCTGCTCCGTCGCGAAAAAGAGGAGCAGACGTATCGCATCACAGTGACCGATGAGGCTTGGAAGGCTGCCAAGAAGGACGGCATCGATCGCGATCTGCTCAAGGTCTTCTTCGCCGGCGTTAAGCCCGATAAGGACGGAGTCCGTTCGCGCACGTTTAGCGAGCTGGAGGAGTACGCTAACGAGCGCACCACATCTGTTGGCGACAAGCTCGAGGACTATCAGAGCACGGTTAAGGGCAAGCTGGAGGCGCGCGAGCTTATTGCTTCGGATGGCACTATCGCGATGGTGGCCGGCCTGGTTCTCGGCATCATCATTGTCTTTGGCATTCTGGGCTCTCTGTTCTATACCGACTTTGCGGATGCCAACGTCGGTGCCGCTATGATCTCGATCCCCGTCACGATCGTGGGCTTTGTCCTGAGCTGCACCTTCCGCCGTTACACGCCGGAGGGCGCCGAGGTAGCGGCTCGCTGCAAGGCGCTTAAGCATTGGCTCGAGGACTTTACGCGCCTGAAGGAGGCCATCCCCAGCGATCTGATTCTGTGGAACAAGCTGCTGGTGATGGGCGTTGCCCTGGGCGTTTCGAAAGAAGTGCTGCGACAGCTGGCCGAGGCCGTGCCTGCGGACCTGCGCAACAGCGACGATTTCTACGACAACTACCCCTGCTACTGGTGGTATTACCATCACTACGGCAACGAGTCTCCGCTCGATTCGTTCAATGATGTGTATCACGAGACCATCCGCGAGCTGGCTTCGAGTTCCGATAGCTCGAGCGGCGGCAGCGGCGGCGGCTTTTCCGGTGGCGGCGGTGGCGGCGTCGGCGGAGGCGGCGGCGGAACGTTCTAGCGGTCGTAAATTATGGGATGGGCTTTTCTCGACAGCCGTCGGGGGAAGCCCATCCCATTTTTATGCGCTACCTACGAAGGCTGTCCCCAACGACTAATCACTGGGAACATCCCTAAATGACTAGGTATGGCTGCTGGGTTTAGGCTGTTAGGTCGAATTCGTAGAGATAGCTTTCGCGCGGCATGTCGTGGCGGCGCTCTTCGCGGTTGGCGCGGTGCGTGGCCGTGCGCTTAAAGCCGTGCAGCTCGTAGAACTTCCACGAGCAGTTGGAGTCGGTGTACAGGTGCGCCCTCGTCGCTCCAAGCGAGGACAGGTGCGAGACCGCGGCATCGAGCAGAACCGTGCCAACGCCCAGGCCATGGACATCGCGATCCACGGCAAGCAGCGTGACCTCGTTGTCGTGCGGCAACGGGCTGCTCTCGAGCAGGCGGTTGTTGGTTCGGATGGTTGCGCGCACAAAGGAAAGATACTCGGCGCAGGCATCGGGCTCCAGCTCACGCATCTGCGATAGCAGCGCGCGTTCGGTATCCATCCAATGCTCGTTGATGGTGACGCCGGAGCTCTGTCCTGCGCGTGCAAGTGCAATGCCGCGCGCCTCGCCGTCAATCACCGCAACCTGTGAAAACGTCGACGACGAAAGGCAATAGGCGAGGTCGCACGCGGCCTCAAGGTGGTTGTACTCATCGTTATCCGAATTGTTATGCCAAAGCTGCTGCAGAATCAGCGCGATGGCGTCAAAGTCTTCGGTATCAAACGGTCGGTAGAGAACCCGCGAGACCATGGTGCCTCTTTCTTTTGCGGATGCATATCGAGCACAGTTCTACCACGCCATTGGCATCTAATTATGGTGCCCCTGTGTTCCATGAACTCACCGTTCCCGGTGCCGTGCCATCCCCTCCGCTCGCAAACTTTTTCTGCACATGCGCCCGTTGCGGGGTGCATCGATGCGCTCGATGCGCTACATTGAATCAGTATTTTCAATGCCGCTGCGCGAGCGCTGCAGATCGACGTATCACCGACTCACAGAGCACGGCGGCGTACCAGACAGGAGGACTGCATGGGATCTGATGTGAAGATCGCACGCGCGTTGATCTCGGTTACCGATAAGACGGGCGTCGTCGATTTCGCACGGACGCTGGTTGACGACTTTGGCGTCGAGATCATCTCTACGGGCGGCACGGCTCGTGCCATCGAGGACGCGGGCGTTCCCGTAACCCCCATCGAGGAGTTCACGGGCTATCCCGAGATGATGGACGGCCGCGTCAAGACGCTGCACCCCAAGGTTCACGGCGCGCTGCTGGCCCGCCGCGATTCCGAGCAGCACATGCAGGAGGCCGCTGAGCACGGCATTAAGTTGATCGACCTGGTCGTCGTCAACCTGTACGAGTTCGAGAAGACCGTTGCCAACCCCGAGGTCACCTTCGCGGACGCTATCGAGCACATCGACATCGGTGGCCCCTCTATGCTGCGCTCTGCTGCCAAGAACGCCGCGAGCGTTACCGTCATCTCCGACCCGGCCGACTATGATGCCGTCCTGGCCGAGATGCACGAGACCGGTGGCTGCACCACGCTTTCCACCCGTCGTCGCCTGCAGGTGAAGGTCTACCAGACCACCGCCGCCTACGACACGGCTATCTCCCGTTGGCTTGCCGCCCAGGCAAGCGACGTGGCGGACACCTCTGCCAAGCTCGAGATCTCGCTGGAGAAGGTCGACGACCTGCGCTATGGCGAGAATCCTCAGCAGAAGGCTACGGTCTACCGCTTTGCCGAGGCTGTCTCTTATACACATCTCCGAGCCCACGAGACCGATCAGTATCTC
>UQVD01000129.1 GCA_900544385.1 uncultured Collinsella sp. | reverse complement strand
TCTACACACTGCATATCGTCGGCAGCGTCAGATGTGTATAAGAGACAGGCGGTGCCGTGGTTTCGGGTCCCGGTATCGCTTGGATTGGCTTCGTGGGCGGGGCGATTACCGTCGTGGGCGTCATCCTCGCCATCACCGTGCTGTTCCCAGCCATCCGTCGCGCCAAGCCCGTCGCCTAATCACAACCCAGGAGGGTCGGGGTGGCTAAAAGAGCCCCGTCCCAAATTAACTACTCTGCTGGGCATACAATGGATGTCGTTGTGTTGAGCTTACCGGGAGGTTGCTATGTGGGCATACGAGACGACGTTCTACCAGGTCTATCCGCTGGGCTTTTGCGGAGCTCCGCGCGAAAACGCCGCGCCCGTTGCTGAGGATGAGCTCGCCCAGGCTGCCAACGACGCGCCCAACTCCGATGCCCCCATCATGAAGATCGCCCAGTGGGCCGACTACCTGCAAAAACTCGGTATTGGCGCCGTGCTCATCAACCCGCCGCTCGAGTCTGATAGTCACGGCTACGATACGCGCAGTCTGCGCCATATCGACCGCCGCCTGGGTGGGGATGCCGACTTTGCCGCCGTATGCGACACGCTGCATACCCATGGCATCCGCGTGGTGCTCGATGCTGTCTTCAACCACGTCGGCCGCGGTTTTTGGGCCTTCCGCGACGTGCAGGAGCGCAAGTGGGACTCGCCCTACAAGGACTGGTTCCACATTAGCTTTGATGGCGACTCCTGCTACGGCGACGGCTTTTGGTACGAGGGTTGGGAAGGCCATTTTGAGCTCGTGAAGCTCAACTTGCAAAACCCTGCCGTGGTCAATTACCTGCTTGAGTCCGTGCACCGCTGGGCCGAGGTCTTTGGCGTCGACGGCCTGCGCCTGGACGTTGCCTATATGCTCGACCGCGACTTCATGCGTCGTCTGCATAGCTTCGCCCGTGAGCTCAAGCCCGACTTCGTGCTGATCGGCGAGACGCTCCACGGCGATTACAACCAGATCGTCAACGACGAGATGCTCGACTCCTGCACCAACTACGAGTGTTACAAGGGCCTGTACTCCAGCTTTAACTCGGTCAACATGTTCGAGATTGCACACTCGCTGCACCGTCAGTTTGGCGGCGACCCCTGGTGCATCTACCGCGGCAAGCACCTGCTGTCGTTTGTTGACAACCACGACGTGCCGCGACTGGCAAGCATCCTCACTGACAAGTCGTGCCTGCGTCCCGCCTATGGCATGCTCTTTGGCATGCCGGGCATCCCGTGCGTCTACTATGGCAGCGAGTGGGGAATTGCTGGCGAAAAGGGCGGCCCCGATGGCGACTGGGCGCTGCGCCCTGCGCTCGATGAGCCTGCGCCCAACGAACTGACGGCGTTCATCACGCAGCTCGCACACCTTCGTTCGGCCGACGACGCGGCGGCCCGTGCTCTCAACTACGGTGCCTATCGCAATGTGGTGATCCAGAACAAGCAGCTGCTGTTCGAGCGCGCCTGCGACGACGCGACGGTGCTCGTGGCGGTGAACGCCGTGGACGAGCCTTACACCTTTGGCGCCGGCGAGCTCAACAGCTCCTTTGTCGATTTGCTTGCCGACGATGCGCCCACGGTCGAGCTGACGGGTACTCTCGAGCTTGCGCCCTACGAGGTGCGCTATCTGTTGAGAGCCTAGCCCATGGCCGCGTCTGACGAGGGCTACCAACATATTGAGCATGGGTTTGAGCCCGTGTTCGACCAGCACTCGCGCGTTTTGGTGCTCGGATCGTTTCCCTCGGTGCTGTCGCGCGCTAATGCCTTTTATTACGGCAACCCTCAGAATCGCTTTTGGCGTGTGATGGCCACGTGCCTCGGTATGCCTGTGCCGCCCAACGAGGGCGATCCTTTGGCAAGCGGTGAGCCCGCGACGCTCGATGCCTCCATTGCCGCCAAGCGGGCCATGCTGCTGAACGGCGGCGTGGCCCTGTGGGATGCAATCGAGAGCTGCGACATTAAGGGCTCGAGCGACGCGAGCATCCGCAACGTTGTGCCGGCACATATCGAGCGCATTACCGGCGCAGCTCCCATTGAGCAGGTGATATGCAACGGTGGTACAGCTGGCCGGCTCTACAAGCGCTATCTACAAGAGCGCACCGGGCTGCCGGCCATCGTTCTGCCGTCGACAAGTCCCGCCAATGCGGCGTGGCGTCTGGAACGCCTTGTCGAGCGGTGGAACGGCGCCGCTGATTGGCGGGCTTCTTCGATTTAGCAGTTTGAGTGTTTGGCAAGACGTCTCATAACGGCGCGCCAGATCGGTGCGGGCAGCGCGGGCTTGACGCGCACCATGCCGTCGACATCGACGCTACCGGCATCGCCGCCGCCGAGCAGCTGCGCATGCTCAATGGAACAGCCCATGCGCACAGCGCCCACAAGCTTATCCATCGCTTCCGAAAATGGCCGACGCAAGAGGCCCATACGCGTGGAGTGGCGAAGCGCTGCGATGCCGCTGCCGGCACAGATGACAACGCCGTCGCACCATGGTAGGTCACGTAGAATACATGCCCGATACAGGCGGTCGAGGGCTTCGTCCGCCTGCCTGTTGTTTTTGGACGCGGCCTGGACGACGACATAGATGCGTGTCTCCGTATTTCCAAGGCGATCGAGTATCTGCTCGACAGCGATCATGGCCTCATCATCAAATGCATCATCAACAGCGAGCACCATGCCATCGACTGCGCCGGCATTATCCGCCTCCAAATCGATTGGGCGGGGGGGCGCGGTGCCAGAAAGCTGAGCATAGGCGGCGATGGCATCCTGCAAGTCCCAGAGCAAAAACTCAAGATCGGCGCTCTTGGGAATACTGATATACGCAATGGTTTGTAGTGTTTTTGGTACGTCGCCACGCGCGATTGTCTCCATGCCATCTCCTTTCCGGCTCGTTTCCGTTTAGGTTACACCGTCTGGTGGCGCCCCGCCGCGCTATCCTAGTGCAACCCTTACGAAAGGAACGCCATGCGTCTGCCCATGAATACCTCGCTTGCCATGCTCAAGCCCTCCGGTATCCGCCGGATTAACGCGCTCGCCGCCCAGCACCCGGGGTGCATCGCGCTTGCGCTTGGCGAGCCCGATTTTCCCACGCCCGATGTGATTAGTGCCGAGGTGATCGCCGCACTGGACCGCGGTGACACGCACTATCCGCCCAACAACGGTCGCCCCGCCTTGCGTGAGGCGTTATCTGCCTACATGGGGGACGCGGGCCTTACGTTTTCGGCCGACGAGGTCATCCTAACCGACGGCGCGACCGAGGCCCTGTCGGCAACATTCATGGCTATGCTCAACCCCGGCGACGAGGTCATCATCCCCACGCCGGCCTTTGGCCTGTACGAGAGCATCGTCGTGGCCAATCACGCCAAAGCGGTCTTTTTTGATACGGAGCCTGCGCAATTTCAGATTGATGAGGAGGCGCTTCGTGCCTGCGTGACGCCGGCGACCAAGGCCATCGTCATCTGCTCGCCCAACAATCCCACGGGTTGCATCCTCAACGCGGCGTCGCTCGACGCCGTGGCGCGCGTGGCGGAGGAGGCGGGCATCTACGTGGTCTGCGACGACGTATACAACCGCCTGGTCTATGTGGATGGCTACGAGCGCTTTGCCCAGCGTCACCCGGAGCTGCGTGAGCAGACGGTCGTCATCGAGAGCTTCTCCAAGCCCTGGTCCATGACCGGCTGGCGCCTGGGCTGGCTCGCGGCAGCGGCACCCGTCATCGCCGAGATCGCCAAGGCTCACCAATACTTAGTATCGAGTGCCGTCTCCTTCGAGATGGACGCCGCAGCCCGAGCCCTGACCGTCGACCCAACCCCCATGCTCAAAGTCTACCGAGCCCGCCGCGAACGCGTACTCGCAGCCTTAGATGCCATGGGCCTCGACGTAGTAGAGCCCGCAGGAGCCTTCTACACTTTCCCGAGCATCAAAAAGTTCGGCCTAACCAGCGAAGACTTCTGCATCAAAGCCATCAAAGAGGCAAACGTAGCCCTAGTCCCGGGCGACTGTTTCGGAACCGAAGGCCACATCCGCCTCAGCTACTGCGTCTCCGACCAAGATCTGGACGAAGGCCTAAATCGCCTGTCCACCTTCATTTCAACCCTGTAGCCATCAGGGACGCAACACATCAGCCCACCGACCCAAGCATTATGAGCTGTCTCTTATACACATCTGACGCTGCCGACGATATGCAGTGTGTAGA
>UQVD01000128.1 GCA_900544385.1 uncultured Collinsella sp. | reverse complement strand
TCTACACACTGCATATCGTCGGCAGCGTCAGATGTGTATAAGAGACAGGCCTTGAGCAGCCAGCGCAGGTGCTGCTCGATGTAGTCGATGCGCGGTTGGTCGTCCACAAAACCGTCCTTGTAGGGGTCCTTGTAGCCCATGCCGTTCTCGGTGATGAAGATCTGCTTGTAGTTGGGGTAGCGCTGCTTAATGTAGACGAGCAGATCGAACAGGCCCTCGGGATAGATGATCCAATCCCAGTCGGTGGTGGGGACGCCGGGCTTGTTCACATGCTCGCCAATACCCTTAACGCGCCAGCGGCCGGTGCCCTTCTCGCCCGTACCGTTGTGGTGCAGGTCGTTCTCGCCATCGTAAGCCTTCAAGAAGCGGCACTGGTAGTTGTTAACGCCCAGGTAGTCGTTGTAGAGCGCGGCCTCGCGCATAATCTCGAGGTCCTCGTCCAGGATCTCGATGGTGCCGCCTGAGACGGCAGCCAGGCGGTTGGCGCACTCGAGGGTGTCGGGGGCATAGTCGCCGCGGAAGGTGGCGTCGAGCAGAAACTGGTTCTGCAGCACGTGCTCGTTGTTGGCGGCTTTGATGTCGGCGGGGTCGTTCTCGTTGAGCGGATACTTAAACTCCAGCGACTGAATGACGCCGATCTTGCCCTTAAAGCCGCCGTTGTGGAAGGCCAGCACGGCCTTGGCGTGGGCGAGCATCATGTTGTGCTCGCACTGGAAGGCCTCGGCCAGATGCGCCTTGACGCCACCGGGGAAGGTGCCCTCAATGTAGGTGTTGGAGGCGTCGGCCCAGATCTCGTTAAAGGTGAACCAGTAGGTTACCTGGTCGGCGTACTCCTTAAAGCAGAAGGTGGCAAAGTCCACAAAGGCGTCGATGGTCTCGCGGTTGAGGAAGTCGCCCTTCTCAAAGAGGGGAAGCGGCGTATCGAAGTGATGCAGCGTGACAAACGGCTCAACGTGGTGCTTGTGGCACTTGGCGAAGAGGTCGTGGTAGAACTGGACACCCTCGGGGTTGATTTCGCCGGTACCGTTGGGGAAGATGCGGCTCCAGGCGATGGAGAGGCGGATGCCGTTGATACCGAACTCCTCGCACAGCTCCAAGTCGACGGGGTACTGGTTGTAGAAGTCCGAAGCGGGATCGGGGGAGAAGCGCCCCTGGGCCTCCAGGAAGTCGTCCCAGGCAACCTTGCCCTTACCGTGGGTGCGGGTCTCGCCCTCTACCTGGTAGGCAGCGGTGGCGCCGCCAAAGACAAAGTCCTCGGGAAACTGCGCGGGCGGGTTGGTGACGCTAGCAGGGTTAACGGACATGATGATCCAATCGTCTAAATCGAAGGGCCAGCCGGCTGTGGATGGTCGGCTGGCCCTGAGCGTTACTTACTTCGAAAGCTGCTCGGAGACGAAGGCGAGAGACTTATCGCCGTTCTGGGAGAGCTCGATATACTGCTTGCCACGGCAGGCGACGCACTTGTTGCCCACGCGCTCGCAGTCCTTCTGCAGGTCGGCCAGGTAGCTTGCGGCCTGCGGGGCCAGGACGACTAGATCGAAGTCGGGGAGCATGTCCACGTGGTTGCCATAGGCCTCGGCAGCGGTCTCAAGATCAATGCCGCGCTCCTTGGCGGCCTTGGCCAGCGCGTTGGCGAGCAGGCCCGAGGTTCCGCCACCCTGGCAGAGCACGAGTACGCGCTTGCCGTTGAGGTCGCTGGCGGTCGTTGCCTCAACGGCGACAGCGGCGGGAGCATCGGTCTTTACAGCCTCGGCAGCGGCGCCGGCGGCAACGCTCTTGGCATCGGCCTTGCCCTGGAAAGCGTCGTTGAGCTTGGCGGCCTTCTCGGCGTTCTTGGCGGCGAGCTCCTCCTGGGAGATCTCGGCCTCCTCGGCGCACTTCTGGGCGTCATAGGCGCGGAAGAACGGATAGTACAGAGCGAAGTCGACGACCAGGATAAGGGCGAGCATCACAAAGGCGAGCGGCTGGAAGCCCAGGCCCATGATAGTGCCGATGGGGCCGGGGACGGTCCAGGGCAGGGTGTACATAAAGCCGTTCATGCCCAAGAAGTCGATAAAGATCTTGAGGATCCAGATGTTGGCGATCGGGGCAAAGACAAACGGGACAAAGAAGACGGGGTTGAGCACGATGGGCGCGGCGAACAGCAGCGGCTCGTTGACGGCAAAGCAGACGGGGACGATGGCGGCCTTACCGACGGCGCGCATCTCCTGAGACTTGGCCAGGAAGCAGAACATAAAGACCAGGACGAGCGTGGCGCCGGTGCCGCCCATGCAGACGACGAAGTACTGGGCACCCTGGGTCAGGACAGCGGAAGCGTGCTGGCCAGCCTGGAACGCAGCCAGGTTGTCGGTCATGTTGGCAACGAGGGCGGCGGCGATGGCGGGCTCGACGATCGAGGGGCCGTGGACGCCCACGAACCAGAACAGGCTCATGGCGCCGTAGATCACAGCGAGGCCGATGTAGCCATCGGCAGCGGTGAACAGGGGCTGGAACACCTGGATGACGCCCTGGGCAAAGCAGAAGCCAAAAGCAGCGCGGAAGGCGATGTCAAAGACCCAAAAGACGGTGATGCAAACGGAGAAGGGGATGATGTCCTTAAAGGTCTGCGAAATGTTGGGCGGAACCTGCTCGGGCATCTTGACGGTGATGTTGCGCTTAATGAAGAACTTGTAGATGATGCCAGTCACAAACGCAGCGATGAAAGCGGTCAGCAGGCCCTTGGAACCAAGGTAGGTGGTGTTGAAACCGCTGGCGGCGTCCGTGGCGATCGTGTCGCTCGAAAGGAGCAAGAAGCCGATGATGGCCGCGCACATGCACGAGATGAAGTTGATCTGGTTGTTCTTGGGCAGATCGCGGTTCTGAGCGTCGGCGAAGTGCTTGGCCGTGGTGGCGGCGCAGGCGATGGCCAGGATGCCCATGGAGTAGTTGTAGCACTTCCACAGGGCGTTGTTGATGTCATCGGGCCAGTAGAAACCCCAGATGTTGGGGACCGAGGCTACCAGGCAAAAGATGGACGAGAAGATGATGATGGGGATGACGGAGATAAAGCCGTCGCGGATCGCCTTGAGGTACTTGTTGCGGGCGATCGCGTTGAAAAAGGGCTGGCCCTTTTCGATGATGGCGATGAGTTGCTCCATGCAATGCTCCTAAGAGTCGGTGGGTTAGCAACGATGGTAGCTTTTGACTTTCGGTTGCCAAAATGTTGACGTTGCCATTTTGTGACACAAAAAAAGAAGCGAACCGGTGGTTCCTGTGCCTGCGAACCGTCGATTCCTTACGCGTAAACGTTTGAGCCGCCCGGTGGCTCTGTGTTTGCACAATGGCAACGTTAACATTTGGTCGACAAAAGCCGTTTGGGGAAGCAAAAATGTCGGTGAACGGTAGGTTTTGGGTGGTGAGCGTATGGTGGGGGAGGCGTTGGATATACTTGAAGGCGGTAAAAATGACTGCGCAAGGTGCCATCAATGGCATCGTTGACATAGAAAGATCGACCTATGGCCGCTGTTAAAAAATCGGTATCCGTTAAGGATGTGGCGCGTCTCGCGGGCGTCTCGGAGCAGACGGTCTCGCGCACCGTGCACGATTCGCCCAGCGTGCGCCCCGAGACCAAGGAACGCGTGCGTGCCGCCATGCGCGAGCTGGGGTATCGCCCAAACTTTGCCGGTCGATCGCTGCGCCGCGGTAAGTTTAAGACCGTCGGCGTCGCCATGTTCAACATTACCGGCACCGGCAACCTCGACCGTATGGAGGGCTTTGCCGCCGCGGCCGACAAACACGGCTATGCCATCACCCTCACTAAAGTAGACGGGCATCCGTATACCCTCGAGAGCGCATCGTCACGCATGAGCGCACTGCCAGTGGACGGTATGGTTGTGATCATGAATCGCATGCCGGCGGACTTTGGCACCTTCGAGCCGCTACCTGGCATGCAGACGGTGCTCGTTACCATGCTGGAGCACCCGCTCTGTTCAACGGTCGATAACGACCAGTTCGATTGCTCGCGCCAGGTGGTCGAGTATTTGCTGGGGAGGGGGCACAAGACTGTGCACTTTATCTCATGCCCCGAGCGCTCGCTTTCGGGCATGCGGCGCGAGGAAGGCTGGCGCGAGACATTGCGCGCGCATGGCATTGAGCCCCCGCAGCTCGTGCGCGGCGACTGGACGGCACAGAGCGGGTATGCCGCAGGCCAGGCTCTGGCGGATGATCCGACCTGCACGGCCATTTATGCCTCCAACGATGCCATGGCATATGGCTGTATCCGTGGGCTCGAGTCGCGCGGGAAGCTGTCTCTTATACACATCTGACGCTGCCGACGATA
>UQVD01000127.1 GCA_900544385.1 uncultured Collinsella sp. | reverse complement strand
CGAGATACTGATCGGTCTCGTGGGCTCGGAGATGTGTATAAGAGACAGATGCTGTACAGCTTTCACGCGGCCTTCGCGGTCTTGCCCGCGCGCCACGCCTCGAACTTGGCGCGCATATGGTCGTTCAGGCGGCAGAACGCCTTCATCACCGGCCACGACAGCAAGCCGAACACGATGAGGATGAGCGCGCTCTGCAAATTCAGCTTCTGCAGGCTGAACAGCGTCGGGAAGCCGAAATACGCGATTACAAACAGCACGCCGAGCACGACGATCATCACCTTGCGGATGGTGTTGTACGGCTGGCACGTGCGGTGTACCATCATGAGGCCGACAATGCCCATGACGCCGGTGCAGATCGTGATCATAGCCGTGTCGTCGAGCTGGAAGGCGATATAAAACAGCAGGATGCCCACGACCATCGCCAGATCCGTCATCGCGGCCGGCAGCGCGCGGAAGAGCACGTTGCGCAAAAACTTCCCCTCGACGAGGTTCTCGTTCGGCTCCATAGCGAGGATGAACGACGGGATGCCGATGGTCACGGCGCTCACGAGCGTGAGCTGCGCGGGACTGAACGGATACGGCAGCGTAGCAAAGAGCGTGAAAAACGTGAGGAAGAACGAGAAAATGTTTTTGACCAGATACAGCGACGCGCTGCGCTCGATGTTGTTGATAACGCGGCGGCCCTCCGCCACGACCGACGGCATGGAGGCAAAGTTCGAATCCAGCAGCACGATGTGCGACACCTGGCACGCCACGTCGCTGCCCGAGGCCATGGCGATGGAGCAGTCGGCCTCCTTGAGCGCGAGCACGTCGTTGACGCCGTCGCCCGTCATGGCCACGGTGTGCTCACGGCGCTTGAGCGCCTGCACGAGCTCGCGCTTCTGCTGCGGGGTCACACGACCAAAGACATGGTAGCGGTCCACTGCGGCATCGAGCTTGGCAGGCGTATCGAGCGTCGTGGCGTCCACATAAGCGTCCGCCCCCGGCACGCCCACCACGCGCGCGATCGACGACACCGTACGCGGGTCGTCGCCACTGATCACGTTGAGGGTCACACCCTGCTCGTTAAAGTAGCCGATGGTCTCGGCCGCCGAGGTACGAATCTCGTCGCGGATGGTCACAAAGCCCACGGGCTCGGCCTCGCCCACCATATCGCCATCGGGTGTAAAGCCGTCCACGCGCGCCACCACGAGCACGCGGCAGGTATCGGCAAGCTCGGCGACACGGTTCTCGACCTGCGAAAACACACGCTCCGAAAGCACAAACTGCGCGGCGCCCATCACATAGGAGCCCTGCGCAAACGAAGCGCCACTCCATTTTTTAGACGACGAGAACGGAATGACCGACAGCGGCTCAGACACCTCGACCGGGCGATCGGCGTAATAGTTGAGCAGCGCCTGGCAGGTCTCGTTGGCATCGGCCGAAGTCGCACGTGCCACGTTAGCCAGCGCAAAATCGAGCACTGTGGTATCGACGGGAACAGCCGCCTCGTCCGAGTCCACGCCAAAGCCAACACCCTCAACAGGCAGCGGGTAGGTGCCCTCGACCTCCATGCGGCCCGACGTGATGGTGCCCGTCTTGTCCAGGCACAGTACATCGACGCGAGCGAGCGTCTCGATGCAGTAGAGCTGCTGCGCCAGCACCTTGCGGCGGGCCAGGCGCACCGTGGCGATGGCGAGCACCGACGAGGTCAGCAGCACCAGGCCTTGCGGGATCATGCCCAGCAGGGCGCCCACCGTGGACAGCAGCGCCGACGAAGGCACATGACCAGCCAACAGCTCGGAGAAGCACCACGAAAGCGCGCTATCGCCCGGGGTTCCCGCTGCATCCCACAGCTCGCTCACGCTCGAGGCAAACAACGCCAAACCGAGCGGGATCATGATGATGCTCGCAAAGCGCACGATGGCGTTCAGCGCGTTCATGATCTCGGAATTGACCTTTTTGACGTACTTGGTCTCGTTATTAATTTTGGCCACGTAGTTGTCGGCGCCGACATGGATCACGCGGGCGCGCAGCAGGCCCGAGTCGATAAAGCTGCCGCTCATGAGCTCGGAACCGGGCTGCTTCTTAATAAGGTCGCTCTCGCCCGTCAGCAGGCTCTCGTTCACGAGCGCCTCGCCGGAAACCACCACGGCGTCAGCGGGAATCTGGTCGCCGCGCCCCAGGCGGATGATGTCGTCGAGCACGATCTGGTCCAAGTCGAGCTCCACCTCGGCACCGTCGCGCACCGCGATGGCCTTCTTAGAGGTCAGCAGCGTGAGCTTATCGACCATCTTCTTGGACCGCATGGACTGGATGACGCCAATAGCGGTATTGAGGAACACCACAAACAGGAACGTCAGGTTCTTAAACGAACCGGTCAAAATGACCAGGAACGCCAAGATCACGTTGATCAAATTGAACAGCGTGCAGAGGTTCTCGATGATGAGCTCTTTGACCGACTTGGTCTTGAGCTCCATGTTGCGGTTGATCTTACCGGCGGCGATGCGCTCCTCGACCTCGGCGGTCGAGAGTCCGCGCTCGATATCCGTTGCTGCCATACCACGTCCCATCACGTCGCGTCGGTATAAGAAAAACCGTCCGGACCATGCGAGGTTCGGACGGTCTTACGTTCGATGGTGCCCCATGTTGGATTCGAACCAACGGCCTTCTGCTCCGGAAGCAGACGCTCTAATCCCCTGAGCTAATAGGGCCAACGTTTGGCATTATACCCAAGTGCACCACGGGCTATCAAAATAAAAGAAAAAGCTTTGCAATTCCGAGGAAGACGCGGCGCAACGGCCCACTTTAGAAGGCAAAAGCGAGTCAGATAGTATAAACTCTCATGCACCATATATACACGGCTCGCGATGCGGGCCGTTTTTGCAAAAGTTATCCATCGAGGTGAGAGGCACACCATGATTGCAATTTTAAAGCAGAGCGCCAGCGACGAGGCCGTCGGCCATATCGTCAGCTGGATTGAGAAAAAAGGCCTGAAGACCGACGTCTCGCGCGGCGAGAACGAGACGATCATCGGCCTGGTGGGCGATACGACCAAGATCGACCCGTTCCTGCTCGAGTCCATGGATGTCGTCGAGCGCGTGCAGCGCGTCTCGGAGCCGTTCAAGCGCGCCAACCGCAAGTTCCACCCCGAGGACTCCGTCATCGACTGCGGCCACGGCGTCAAGATCGGCGGCGACCAGTTCCAAGTCATCGCCGGCCCCTGCTCCGTCGAGGGCGAGAACCTCATTCGCATCGCACGCCGCGTAAAGGCCGCCGGTGCCACGATGCTGCGCGGCGGTGCCTACAAGCCCCGCACCTCCCCCTACGCCTACCAGGGCATGGGCCCCGCCGGCCTCGACCTGCTGTGCGAGGCGTCTGCCGAGCTCGACATGCCGATCGTCACCGAGATCATGGACCCGCGCGACGTGCAGGTCTTCCTTGACAAGAAGATTGACGTCATGCAGATCGGCGCCCGCAACGCCCAGAACTTCCCCCTGCTCAAGGAGGTCGGCAAGACCCAGACCCCGATTCTGCTCAAGCGCGGCATGTCCGGCACGATCGACGAGCTGCTTATGGCAGCCGAGTACATCATGAGCGAGGGCAACGACAACGTCATCCTGTGCGAGCGCGGTATCCGCACCTTCGAGACCCGCACCCGCAACACCTTCGACCTTAACGCCGTGCCGGTGCTGCACCACCTGTCGCACCTGCCCGTCGTCGCCGACCCCAGCCACGCCACCGGCTACACCCGCTACGTCGAGCCCATGGCGCTCGCCGCGACCGCCTGCGGTGCCAACGGCCTGGAGATCGAGGTCCACGACGAGCCGAGCCGCGCCTGGTCCGACGGCGCCCAGGCCCTCACCCCCGATCAGTTCGACGACACCATGCGCCGCATCCGAGCCATCCGCGAGGTTGTCTGCCAAGAGACCATGGAGTAGCCCATGGGTACGGTGAGAAACGCGCGCGTTAACCAGGGCGGCCCCAAGTGCGCCGGCATCGTCGGCCTTGGCCTCATCGGCGGTAGCTTTGCCCGCGGCTATGCACAGGCGGGCGTCCGCGTGCTGGCCTGGGACCCCGATGACGATGTCATGACGGCCGCCAGCATGGGCACTGTCGCCGGAGAGCTCAACGACAAGACACTCGGCGAATGCGACATCATCGTCCTGGCTTGCTACCCCGAGGCATGCATCGAGTGGCTCGAGACGCACGCCAAGGCGCTCGCCGACGCCACCGACACCGACGCCATCATGGGCCCCGTGGTGATCGACACGGTGGGCGTCAAGGGCATCGTGTGCGAACTGTCTCTTATACACATCTCCGAGCCCACGAGACCGATCAGTATCTCGTA
>UQVD01000126.1 GCA_900544385.1 uncultured Collinsella sp. | reverse complement strand
TACGAGATACTGATCGGTCTCGTGGGCTCGGAGATGTGTATAAGAGACAGTACCTAGATTGTTCGAGTTCCCTATGCAAAGCGGGCGACGAGCTCCTGGAGCACGTCGGTCATCTTGACGAGCGAACTGACCGGGACGAACTCGTTGACGCCGTGGTAGCAATAGCCGCCGGTGGAAAGGTTGGGGCAGGGCAGACCGCGGAACGACAGCTGAGCGCCGTCGGTGCCGCCGCGAATCGGCAGCACTTGGGGCTCAACGCCGCAGGCAAGGTAGGCTTCCTTGGCAACATCAATAAGCTCGGGATAGTCACGAACGATCTCGGCCATATTTCGATACTGCTGCTTAATCTCGACCGTCACGCGCTCCTCACCCAGACGCTGGTTGAGCATCGAGGCGGCGGCATCAACAAGGTCGAGTTTCTGCTGGAACTTGGCGGCGTCATGGTCGCGGACGATATAGCGCGCTGTGGCGTGATCGACGGTCGCAGATACACCCTCAAGGTGATAAAAGCCCTCGTAGCCTTCCGTATACTCCGGGCGCTGCACGTAGGGGAGCAACGCGTTGAAGTCACAGAACAGATTGCCTGCGTTGACCATACGGCCCTTAGCGTCGCCCGGGTGGATGGACTGGCCCTCAAAGCGGACGGTCGCCTCGGCGGCGTTAAAGCACTCCCACTCCAGCTCGCCGATGGGGCCGCCGTCGACCGTGTAGGCGTACTTGCAGCCAAAGGTATCGATATCCAACAGCTCGGCTCCGTGGCCGATCTCCTCGTCAGGGCAGAAGCAAATGCCGAGTGCGGGATGGGGCAGAGAAGGGTCCTGAGCGATACGCGCGACAAGCGACATGATCTCGGCGACGCCTGCCTTGTCGTCCGCGCCCAGCAGCGTGGTGCCATCGCTGCAGACCAGGTCCTCACCCGCGAGGTCATTCAGGGCGGGAAGCTTGGCGGTACTCATGGCAACGGGCTTACCGTCAACCGTGCCGCAGACCAGGTCGCCGCCTTCGTAGTGTACGATGTGCGGCTTCACGCCGGCGCCCGGTGCAACTTCGGTGGTGTCGAGATGGGCGATCAGGCCCAGGGCGGGCTTGTCCTCAGCGCCCGCACTTGCGGGGATATGCGCGCAGACATAGGCGTGCTCGGTCACGTGGGCATCTTCCGCACCAAGCTCGCGCAGCTCTTCAGCCAGCACGTTGGCAAGGTCAAACTGAACGACGCTCGAGGGTACCTGGTCGCAGTTTGCATCCTCGGACTGCGTGTTGATCTGGACGTAGCGCAAAAAGCGTTCAAGGACATCGGGGCTCGTGGTGGTGTTTTCCATAAAGACCGCTCCAATCTTGGTCGTCGTGTGCAACAAGAACTCTAGCACGGTATGCCACGGCATACCACGACGCTTGGATGGGGTAGAATCAGCCATTGAATGCAGAAGGGACGGAAGATCATGGATACGACAAATAGCTCGCGCGAACTACATCTGACGGTGGCGAACGAAGACTACTTGGAGTGCATGGTTCGCATTGAAAGCGAAGAGGGGGAAACCAACGGCGTGCGATCGGTCGACATCGCGCAGCGCCTTGGCGTCTCCAAGGCATCGGTCAATAAAGCGGTTTCGGCGCTCAAGGCATCCGAGCTTGTCGAGCAATCGCACTACGGCAAGGTAATCCTGACCGATCGCGGTCGCGAGGTCGGCACGGCTATCTGGTACCGTCATCGCCTCATCCGCACGTTTTTGGTTCAGGAGCTCGGTGTCGAATTTGAGCGAGCCGATTCCGAGGCCTGCATGATGGAGCATGCGCTATCCGAGGACACGATGAGCCGCTGGCTCGCCTATCTCGAAAAGCAGGGAATCAGCGTCGAGGAATAGCGGGATATATATGGATACGAGTTATTACAACCGCTTTGGTGCCGAGGAACTTACGCGCCGCTTGTCGAGCGAGACCTTGTTGGCGCAGGGCCCCATGGGCAGTGTTCTGTTGAGTGAGTACGATGCCGCCGACATTCCACCGGCGTTTTGGAATCTGGCAGAGCCGCAGACCGTTTCTCGTATCCATCGCTTGTATGTCGCCGCCGGCGCGCAGGTGCTCATTACCAACACCTTTCAGGCATCGAGCTATGCCCTCAAGCACGACCAGATTGCGCCGTCCGTGGCGGAGGTCAATCGCGGGGCCGTCGACGATGCCCGCCAGGCGCACCCTCAGCTGCTGCTAGGCTCGATGGGCCCGATCGGTATTGAGTGGTTTGCCGAGGACTCTGCCGAGTATCGTGAAATCCGAGGCATTGCGCGCGAACAGGCGCACGCCTTGCTCAACGCCGGCGTTGACGGTCTGCTGATCGAGACGGTGACGTCTATCCGTAATTTGCAGCCCATGCTTGCCGGCGCCCGAGATGCCGCCGATGGCATGCCTGTTCTGGTGAGTTTTGTCGTTGACGATAAAGGCGACCTGTTGGGCGATGGCCTCAACATCGAGGCAGCCGTTTTGTACGCCGAAAAACACGGCGCAAACTCGGTTGGTGTTAATTGCTGTTCGCTTGCGGCCGCGAACACGGCGGTGCCCAGGATGGTTGCATCGGCGACTACTCCCGTCACGGTGCGTCCCAACGTAGGCGATCCGGTCCAGACTCAGGATGGCCCCGTATGGCACGAGAACCCCGAAGCTTTCGCGCGCGCATGCATCGAATGGAGACATGCCGGTGCCGCAATGGTGGGCAGTTGCTGTGGAACCACGGCAATCACTACGGCCGCGATGGCCGAGGCGCTCGATATATAAAGGGCAAAACCGCTCCATACGAGGCGTTTTTTTATTGCTTGCATGTCCTCGGCAGCATTTGCCCAAATGGTGAATGCTGGTGCCGGCAGGTTGCCGAGTGCATGTTGCGGGTATACCCCATGCGTACCATGATCCAAACACTGTGAGGTGTCTGCGCGTGTGCGCGATAATTCATTTTGGAACTGACGGTTGGCGCGCTCGCGTCGATGAGGACTTCACTGCCGATAACGTTGCCCGTATCGCCGATGCCGTCGGCGAGTTGTGGCAAAAGACCAATCCGGGCAAAACGGTATATATAGGGTTCGACACCCGGCCCCTGGCGCGCGAGTTCGCTGAGCTTGCGGCGGGCGTGCTAGCAGCGCACGGGCTAGACGCCGTGCTCGCTTCGCGACCTGTCCCGACCCCTGCCCTTACGTGGGCGGCGGCTTATGACGGTGAGGCGTGCGGCGCGCTCATGGTGACGGGGTCCCATCATCCGCAGGGCTATCTGTGCCTCAAGATTCGCATGGGTGATGGCTCGACCGCCAACCAGGATGTCATCGAAGAGCTCGAAGAGACTATGGCTCCCGAGCCAATGGGGATCGAGGGGCAATATCGCACCGCGGATATCATTCCTGACTATATGCAGGCGGTGGCATCGTTTGTCGATGCCGAAGCCATCCGCGCCGCGCACTTGCGCGTGGTTGTCGATCCCATGGGCGGCGCAGCCCAGGGCTATCTAGCCGACTTGCTGCGCGAGCTTGGCGTTGAGGTGCACGAGATTCACGCCGGGCAGGCGTCTGACCAAGAAGATATCTGCCCCGACCCCGTTGAACCGTGGGTGGACGCTTGCGAGCGCACGGTTATCGAGGACGGAGCTTGCGCTGGCCTGGTGACCGACGGCGACGCCGACCGTATCGGCGCGGTTGACGAGCGCGGCAGATATATACATCCGCATCAGATCATGGCGCTCGTTTTGGGCGACTTGGTTCAATTTCGTAATTTGGAGGGGCGCGTCGTCGTCAATCTTTCATGCTCGACGCTCGTGCGTCGCATTGCCGAGGCGCTTGGCTGCCGCGTGACCGTCAAACCAGTCGGTTTCAAATATATAGCGGCGGAGATGAAGAAGGGCGGCGTCCTCATGGGCGGCGAAGAAGCCGGTGGTATCGGCATCGCCGCGCATATGCCCGAGCGCGATGGAATCCTCGCCTGTCTGATTCTGTGTGAGCTTATGGCAAAGACGGACGCGCCTTTGGGCGTTCTGGTCGACCAACTCGAGGACAGTTTTGGTAAGACGAGTTACGGTCGACGCGACTTGCGCCTTGAGGCCGAAGATGCCGAAACGTTACGAACCCTGCTGCCGGGCGTAAACCCCAAGTCGATTTGTGGCAAGGTGCCGCAAAACGTTAGTCATATGGACGGCTTGCGTCTGTCATTCGAGGATGACACGTGGCTGCTGGTCCGTCCTAGCGGGACCGAACCAGTGGTGCGCGTCTACGCCGAGGGGTTCTCGGTGGAAGAACGTGATGAGTTGCTCGATGCTGGCTGTGCTTTAGCTAGGGGGACGTATCCGCTTTAACCATGAGACTGCCTTATATAAAGAGATGCTCGGCGAGCGGTAGTTAACGGCTGGCAAACGTTAGTCGGATCACAAGATGTGTAGGAAATGTGTACGCCCAGATTCCCGCCCACGGCGCCCCTCCGGTCT
>UQVD01000125.1 GCA_900544385.1 uncultured Collinsella sp. | reverse complement strand
CTACACACTGCATATCGTCGGCAGCGTCAGATGTGTATAAGAGACAGGTCGTAGATCACTGTGTCGAGGGATAGCTCCCTGCCGTCGCGCGTGAACATCTCGTGCATGAATTCGGCACTGTTCGCTTGACTTCAATCGCGTACCGCGTGCTCGAGCGGGCCGCTTCCCCTCGATATGGCGACATCCCAATGCTCGCAGTTAAGCAGAAGAAGTCGGTTCATGAACTCGACGCCCGAAAAACCGAGTCTCGCAAACGGCGGAAATAGAGGGTCATCTGAAAAGACCGCAGCATACTCACTGCTCAACGGCATATACGCGAGATGAAAATCGTACGAGTCGTCCTCGGGCCCGATGATGAACATAGGCATCGACGTCGTAACGAACCCTGAGCCGACGGGTGCCCTAAGGATGGAGAAGCTCTTCTCAAAAAAAGCCTTTCGAATACGGTTAACTGGCACAATATCATCGTTGGAGAAGAGCATGGTTGCGGCGGCGGCAAGCTCGACCACCGCTTGGGAATCCCCGCGCCAATCCGACCAATCGAGCAAGCCGAGCTCATAGGGTGTCAGATGAACGTTTCTGAGCAGCTCTTCGGCAGTCTCGCGTGACCATTTCTTGTCGACGCGCATACTGATAGGGTGCCGGACGATGATATTTGCTGCCAGCTCGCAAACGGCGGCTTTCCCATCAGAATACCCTTCGTCTTCGCACTGGTCTTCTTTCTGGCGTTCCAAAAAGCGATCGTAAAGCGGCGCGATGCGGCTCTCGAGCTCAGATAGCTTAACCTCGATGAGGTTCTGCGCATAGAATCTGTCTGTCGCATCGCCTGTCGCATCGGCATGCTCGACCTCATAAAGATCGCGCATGCTGCAAAGGTTCTCGCAATTCGTGCGGAAGAAGGAGCCCTTCTGTCTGCTGTAGGCATGAAGCTGCCCGGAGGAATCCGCGAAATGGCGCAGGTAGAACCGCGGCACCCAGTGCTGCTTTCGCGTCATCTTTCCGGGCAGCTTCGACATCCTAAGCCTTCACCGCCTCGTATTGGTAGGTCGTGCGCACGTTGTAATGGAAGTCGTTTCCGAGGTCCAGCGCCTCGAAGTGCTTCTTGGCGCAGCCGATCTTGATCTTCTCCGCGTCGCGCAGGGCGGGCTCGCCGTTCTTGCCGCCCTTGGTCTCGGTCACGAAGTACACGCGGCGCTCGCCGTCGGCCTCCTCGACGTACGCCCAGTCGGGGTTGTAACTGCCGAGCGGCGTGTCGATCTTGAACGCCGAGGGCAATTTCGCGAACACGAGAACCTCCTCCTGCTTGTCTAGAGCCTCGGCAAAGGAGCGCTCGACCCCCGCCGAGTCGTAGACCACGTAGTTGTACAGGCTCTTGCTCGTCATGTCCGGCTTCCACGCGTTCTGCCCAAGGTAGGCCGTGTAGTCGTCAAGCTCGAGGTCGCGCATGGTGTACCACTCGTCCTCGGGAAGGCGCACGTACTTGATGCCCTGGGCGATGAGGTCGTTCTTCACGCGGTTGATCTTGTCGCCGACCTGCGCGAGGAAGGTCGCGGGGTCGATCTCGAACTCGTCGAGGCGGCTGCAGCCCTCGAGGATCGCCTTGATGGTGCCGCGGGTGAGCCCGACGGCGTCCTGCAGCTCTGCGATCGGGTCGGGAAGGTCGTATTTCACCTTTCCCGAAACGGACACCACGGAGGTGCCCGTGCCCTCGGCGCTCACGCCCGCGTCGTCGATGCCCAGCGAGGCACGCTCGCTCGTCACCTGGGGCGGGCGCACGGCGAGCATGCCGTCGACAGCTTCGATGGCATGTTCGATGAGCTTGCCGGAGTCGACCTCGACCTGGAAGCGCGTGCGCTGGCGGATGCGGTCCCACAGGGCCTGGAACGCAGGGTCGAGCGTGACGTCCTTCTGCAGCTCGACCGAGACCTCCTTGGCCTTGTCACGGATCTGGACCCTCTGGGACTTGTGGATGATGATCGCCTCGACCTGCTCCTTGGCAGGCTCGAGCTCGGCGGGGAGCTCGACCTTGCCCTCCTCGGCGGCCGCCTTCAGCTCGGGCGTCACCGCGCCCTTGTCGTCGACCATGCCGGTCGCGACGAGGTGGTCGTAGACCTGCTTGGACTTCTCGTAGCCCAGGCGCTCCTCGACGCCATCATCGCCCTTGACCGTGACCTTCGTGAAGCTCTCCGGAGTGATGACGCCGAACTTGAAGTCCTCAGCCTCAAGCTCCTTCTGCAGGCCGTTGGCGAAGTCGTCGTAGCTCTCGTTCGCGATGACGGTGAGCACGTTCGCCTCTGGGTCGTACAGGCGCTCGCCATCCTGGTTCACGCACAGGCGCAGACCGCGGCCGATCTTCTGGCGCTTGGTCAGGTTGTCCTTTGTCTCGACGAGCGTGCAGATCTGGAACACGTTGGGGTTGTCCCAGCCCTCCTTGAGCGCGGAGTGGCTGAAGACGAAAGAGACGTCCTTGTCCGCGTCCTTGCCGTCCGGGAAGGAGATGAGCGTCTCCTTCTTCTGCATGATGAGCTCGAAGGCCCCGGCGTCGTCGGCGGTGCCGGCGGCTCCCTTGGAGTCCTTGAACTTGCCCTTCTTGTCCTTGGCGAAGTATCCCTGGTGCACGGCGTGGGGGTCGCGCACCAGCGGGGCGCCGACGGCTTCGTAGCACTCGAGCCACGTGCCCTTGCCGATCCCCGCCGCCTTTGCGATGCGACGAGGCGCCTTCGAGTTCAGGGCACCTGCGTACTCCTCCTCAAACATCAGGGCGTACAGGCCGCCGTGGACTTCGGGCTCGTAGACGCGGTATCGGTCGACGCGGTCGATGAAGAAGAGCGAGAGCACCTTCACGCCGCGCGGCCACAGCTCGAACTGGCGGGCCAGGTGGTCCTCGATGGTGCGGCGGATCTGCGCGCGCTTGACGACCTCCTCGTTGACGTCGCCCAGCGCCTCGCCGAGCTCGAGCACCTCGCCGTTCTGGAACTCTATGAACTCGTCGCCCACTGCGGCGCCGATGTTGTTGACCACCCAGCCGCTCTCGTAGTCGCTGTTCTCGCCGCTCTTCTGGTAGAGGTCGTTGCCGGTCTTCACCGTGACGGCCTTGCGCTTCTGCGTGCCGTCGGCCTGGCGCACGTCGATGGACACCTTGGCGGAGAACGGGTCGGACTTGACGGACTCGAGCCTCACGTACGCGCCGTTGAGGTTCGCCTCGGCCTTGATCGAGTCCACGCAGATGCCCTTCACCAGGTGGCGCTCGAAGGCGTCGACCGGCGTGAGGCGGTAGATCATGTTGTAGGCCTGCTTGTGCGTGGCCGAGTAGCGCAGCACGAACAGCGGGTTCAGGCTCTTGATGGCGGCCTTGGCCTGCTTGGTGTTGTCGACGCTCTGGGGCTCGTCGATGATGACGACGGGCTTGCAGGCGCTCACGAGCTCGCGAGGGCTGAAGCCGCCGGTGAGCTTCTCGCTGGGACGGTGGAAGAGGTTGCCCTCCTTCGCGGTGCCATCCTTCTCGAGGCCCTTGTTGAACGCGTCGATGTTGATGACCATGACCTGGATGGAGCTCGACGTGGCGAAGTTACCCACCGGCCCCATGTCCTTCGAGTCGTACACGAAGTAGTCGAGCGGCGTGCGGTCGTAGAGCGTCTCGAAGTGCCTGCGGGTGGTCTGGAGGCTCTTGAGGACGCCCTCGCGGATGGCCACGCTCGGCACGACGATAACGAACTTGGTGATGCCGTAGCGGCGGTTTAGCTCGTAGATGGAGCGGATGTAGACGTAGGTCTTGCCGGTGCCGGTCTCCATCTCGACGGTGAAGTCTCGCAGGCGCCCATCGGTGAGGACGTCGGTTGCCGGGAGGCAGCCCTCCTCCTGCACGGCGTGCAGGTTGTCGAGGAGCTGGCCCGGCGCCACGCGAAGCTCGTTGCCGTGGCCGACCATGAGCTCGCCGATTGCCGTCTGGCCTTTGCGGCCGGAATCGGCGGAGAATACGCTGCCAATAAATTGTTGTCCGCGGAACAGGTCGCAGGTTGCTTCGATGGCCTCCAGCTGGTGCTGCTGGTCGGATGAGAACTTGAACTCGAGCGCCGCCATGCTAGACCGTCCTCAATTCGATCTCACAGCCCATGCGCTCGCCGGCGTGCTTGAAGATCTGCACGGCGTTGAGCTTGAGGGTGTCGTCGAGGACGGAATCGAGGATGAGAACGCGCCTGGGCTCCATGTCGGCGATGGCCTCGAGCGCCTCAATGGTGAGGCCTCGGGACATGCAGCAGACGAGCTCGTCGCAAGCGACGGACCAGATGGGATAGCCCGCGGCTTCAGACTTCTCGACGGGCAGCGTGAGCTCGAGGCCCCATTTGAGCATCATCTCGAAGACGATATCCATATCGGAGCGATCGGGCTTGACCACGTCGAAGAGGAGCTGACCGGGCTCTGTCTCTTATACACATCTCCGAGCCCACGAGACCGATCAGTATCTCG
>UQVD01000124.1 GCA_900544385.1 uncultured Collinsella sp. | reverse complement strand
TCTACACACTGCATATCGTCGGCAGCGTCAGATGTGTATAAGAGACAGCTGCAGCACGGCCTTGATGCCGCGGATGATATCATCGCTGCAGTTCAGCATCTCCTGCGTGTCGCTGGTCAGCCACACTTCACACTCGGAAGCGTTGATCAGCAGGGTATCGACCTGCTGCTTTCCGACTCCACCAATGCCACGGTTCCCGGCTTTACCAAGTCCGAGGCCGAGGTTGGTCCCAATCTGCTGCACGCCATCAAGAACGCCCCGGGTCGCGTGTTCGTCGCGTCGTTCTCGAGCCACATTCATCGCCTGCAGCAGATCTGCGATGCCGCCCGTAAGTGCGGCCGTAAGGTCGTTGTGACCGGTCGCTCCATGCTCACCAACACCCGCGTCGCGCGCGAGCTGGGCTACCTCAACATCGACGATGCCGATATCATCGATGCCTTCGATATCGATAACCTGCCCGACGACAAGATCGTCGTCATGTGCACCGGTTCGCAGGGCGAGCCGCTGTCGGCCCTGTCCCGCATGGCCAATGGCGAGCACAAGACGCTCTCCATCCACGAGGGCGATACCGTCATCCTCTCAGCAACTCCCGTTCCCGGCAACGAGAAGGCCGTCCAGCAGGTCGTCAACAGCCTGGCCAAGCTCGGCTGCGACGTGTGGGATAAGAACCGCGCTCTCGTCCACGTCTCCGGTCACGGTAGCCAGGAGGAGCTCAAGCTCCTGATGGCCATGGCCAAGCCCACGTACTTTATGCCGGTTCACGGCGAGGCCGTGCATCTGCGCGCCCATGCCCAGCTGGCCCGCAAGATGGGCATCAAGGACGATCATATCTTTATCCTCGATAACGGCGACACGCTCGAGATGCGCGGCGGTATCGTCAAACGCGGTACGCCCGTCGAGTCCGGCGTCGTCTACGTCGACGGCCTGCGTATCGGCGATACCGACCCCATCGTCCTGCGCGATCGCCAGAAGCTCGCCAACGACGGTATGGTCACGGCCGTCGCCATCGTCTCGCTCAAGCACAAGAAGATCGAGGCCATCGAGTTCTCGGGCCGCGGCGTCTCGTTTGCCATCGACGACCAGTTCTCCGAGGATGCCTCCGCGTCCATTATGAAGACGATCGAGAAGGGCAAGTTCAGCTTTACGAGCAGCGGTTCCGATGCCATTCGCAAGGCCGTGCGCGATTCGCTCTCCAACTTTATTTGGAGTCGTACGCGCACCCGTCCGATGATCATCCCGGTCGTCATGGAGGTTTAGTTTGGCGCGCGGATCTGCACAAAACGCCAAAGGCAATAAGGCCAATAACCAGCCGGCATCTGCTAAGGGTGCCGGTTCCCATCTGCGTGCCAATAAGGGCCACGAGTCCGAGTTCGATGATTTCGAGCCCTTGGTCGAGCCCTCGGCCAACCGCGATATCGCCGGCGTGGTCATTGCCGTTTTGGCGATTGCGTCCTTTATTGCCGTGATTTCGCCGGCGACTGCGCCCGTTACGGCTGCGGTTGCCGGTTTCTACCACTTGGGCTTTGGTCTGGGCGCCTACGTGCTGCCGATTGTCATTTTGCTGTTTGCCGCCACGCTCTTTTTAGGCGAGGACTCGCCGCTCAACGCGCGCTCTGTTGCGGGCGGCGCCGTGGTCTTTATCGCCGTCGTCTCCATTCTTTCGCTGATGGTGCCGGGTACGAGCGACTCGTGCGACCTTATGTTCACGCCGCAAAACCTGTCCGCCGCGGGTGGCTACATTGGTGCGTTTATTGCGAGTGCGCTGCAGAATGCCCTGGGTAAGCCTATCGCGATGGTGGTCCTGTTGGGTCTGGCCGTCGTTGGTTTTGTCATCATTGGCTTTTCGGTGGGCGGCGTTTTGCGCTCTGCTCGCGACCGCGCGGCCGATTTTGCCGAACGCCGTCGTGCCGATGTCAACGCCAGCCCGTGGGGTGATGAAGAGGCCCTGTCGGTGCCTGGCGTTGCCCGTCCTCACCTGAGTATTCTTCGTCAAAAGGGCTCCGATGCTGCCGTGACCACGGTCATGGGCAACGATGTGGACCCGGTTTTGGACGATGACGACGAGGACGAGGATCCGTTTGTCGACGTGTCCGATGCCGTGGAAGCTGAGCGCGCTAAGACGACGCTGTTGCCGCGCCGCCATGGCAAGAAGGGCAAGGCTGCGCCCAAACTCAATACGAGTGAGCCCGACCCGTCTTGGTCCGAGAGCGAGATTGAGCTCACCGAGGGCGATGACGAGGACGACGAGGCTCCGATTGAGACCGCAAAGACAACTTTGCTGCCGCGTCGCCATGCAAAGCGCGACCAGGTAACCGGTCAGCTTTCGATGGAAGACGACCCCGATAAGATCGACGAGTCCGAGCCGCCGTTTGCCGTGAATCCTGTCTCGGCAGCACCTCAGATTCCCGACTTCTTGAAGCATCCCAAGGTTGCCGATGCGTCTGCCTCGAGTGCTGTCGAATCGGCTGCGGCTAGCGATGGGGGAGCGGACGGCGGCGCCGCAGATAACGAGGGAGAAGAAGAGGACGGCCTCAAGCTTCCGCCGCTCGAAATCCTGCATGCCAACCCGCAGTCGGCTTCCTCCGCGTCTTCTGACAAGGAGCTGGAACAGACTGCCGAGTCGCTTCAGTCCACCTTGCTGGAGTTTGGTCGTAGTGCCCGCGTGGTCGGCTGGATCGCCGGCCCCACGGTGACGACCTTTAAGCTGCAACCTGGCGAGGGCGAGCGCGTGAGCAAGATTTCGAGCCTCGAGGACGATATCGCGCTATCGCTTGCTGCCCAGTCGGTGCGTATCTTTGCCCCGATCCCCGGCACCTCGCTTGTGGGTATCGAGATCCCCAATCGCAAGCGCCAGAACGTCAACCTGGGCGACGTGCTTCCCTATGTGAAGGGCGGTCCGCTCGAGCTCGCCATCGGTCGAGATGCCGAGGGCACGCCGGTTGTCGCCGACCTTGCCAAGATGCCCCACCTGCTGATCGCCGGTACCACGGGTTCCGGTAAGTCGGTCATGATCAACTCCATCATCACGACCTTGCTCATGCGCGCCCTTCCCGAGGACGTTCGCCTGATCATGGTCGACCCCAAGCGCGTCGAGCTTGCGGGCTATAACGGTCTGCCGCATCTTTACGTGCCTGTAGTGACCGAGCCCAAGCAGGCCGCGAGCGCTCTGCAATGGGCCGTGTCCGAGATGGAGCGTCGCCTGAAGGTCTTCGAGCGTCTCAACGTGCGTAAGATCTCGACCTACAACGAAAAGCAGGCCGCCGGCGAGTTTGAGCATTACGATAACCCGCCGCAAAAGATGCCCTACCTGGTCATCATCATCGACGAGCTCTCGGACCTGATGATGGTCGCCGGTAAGGATGTCGAGGCCTCGATCGTGCGTATTGCTCAGCTGGGCCGTGCCGCCGGTATCCACCTTATCGTGGCCACGCAGCGCCCGAGCTCCAACGTGGTGACGGGCCTCATCAAGGCCAACATCACCAACCGCATCGCCTTTAACGTCGCCACGGGCATCGACTCGCGCGTCATCATCGACCAGATGGGTGCCGAAAAGCTCACCGGTTTGGGCGACATGCTGTTCTCTAAGGTCGACTGGGGCAAGCCCCGCCGTATCCAGGGCTGCTTTGTCTCGGATGATGAAATCAACGAGATCGTCGAGTTCGTCAAGTCGCAGAGCGAGCCCGACTACCACGAGGAGATCCTGTCTGCCGTGGCGCCCGCTTCCATGTCCATGGCGGGTGGCGGCGGCATTGTCCGTACCGGAGTCGCCGAGCCGCAAGACGATGATCCGCTCATTTGGGAAGCCGCCCATATTGTGGTGGAATCGCAGCTTGGCTCCACATCTGGCCTGCAACGTCGTCTGAAGGTTGGCTATGCGCGTGCCGGGCGTATTATGGATATGCTGGAAGAAAAGGGTGTCGTCGGCCCGCCCGACGGTTCCAAGCCGCGCGAGGTCCTGTTGGACGAGGAGGGGCTTGCCGCGCTGGAGTCTGTCGACGCCGAGATGGCACGTGAAGATCGTGAGTTTGGAGGATTCTGATGGCTGCACGCTTTGGTGACATGCTGCTTGAGCAGCGTCGCCGAATGGGCCTTTCCATTCAGCAAGTCGCCAACACCATCAAAATCAGGCCGCAGATCATCGAGTTTTTCGAGACCGGTAACTTTGCTTCGATGCCGCCGCGCGGCTATGCGCAGGGCATGATTTCGAGCTATGCTCGCTTTTTGGGCCTCAATCCGCGCGAGGTCGTCAATGCCTACTTTGACGATTTGATGGCATACGAACGCGAGACGTCGCAGCAGGGCGGTCGTTTTCAGGACGCCGCCGGCTACGTCAATTCGCGTTCCTCGGTCGATAACGGGCGCTTCCTGATGGTTCAGGGCGGTCGTTCGACCCGCTATGGACAGCGTCCTCAGCAGGCCGGTTATATTACCGAGACGGGTTCGGGCGAGGAGATTCGCTCACAGCGTGACCGGTTCCGCAGTACGCCGACTGTCTCTTATACACATCTGACGCTG
>UQVD01000123.1 GCA_900544385.1 uncultured Collinsella sp. | reverse complement strand
ATCTACACACTGCATATCGTCGGCAGCGTCAGATGTGTATAAGAGACAGTGTTTATCTATGGCGATCACGGCGCCATGGAATCCGAGCGCCAGAAGGGCGAGGAGGCCCTTAAGGTGCTCGAAACCGAGTACTTTACCGCCGAGGGCGACCCCAGCTTCGACTTTGCCACCGTGCGCGACCTGGCTGACCGCAACCGCGACCTGTGCGACCAGATTGGCGAGGCACGCCTGCGCAACGTGACGCCCGCGACGCTTTCGCGCGGCCTGTCCGATGCCGACACCTGCGCGGCCATCGGTAAGATGCAAAAGCGCACCGCCGCGTCGGTCATGCGCGAGATCCGCGGCGACCGCGACGCGCTCGGCGTGGCCTACGCCCGCAAGCCCATCCAGGGCACCGTGCTCGGTATCGACATCGAGACCACCGGCCGTGCACCCGAGCGCGGCTACATCATCAACGTAGGCTGGGAGATCATGGAGCTCACCAGCGACGCCGTCCCGCACGACGCCGAGGCACACTACTGCGGTCTGCCCGACATCTACCGCGGCGAGGATGTGCCGTTGTCGAATATCCACCACATCACCTGGGACGACATCGACGGCAAAACGCCCTTCCGCGAGAACAAGGAGCTGCAAAAGCAGCTGCTCAAGCTTATGAAGAAGTACCCGTACATGGCGCATAACGCCGCGTTCGAAGACAGTTGGTTCAAGATCCACCTGGACGGTTACGCCGAGGCACGCCGCGCCGGCAAGATTATCGTCATCGACTCGCGCCAGATCTGCCGCAGCTTGGATGCCGACGTCCGCTCGCTCCCCCGCGAATCCGCGCCCGCCGCGCTCGAGAACTGGGCCCGCCGCCGCGGCACCCTCGCCGCCGACGCCAACGAGCAGCACCTGGGCCTCGACGACACCGACCTCATGCTCCGCACCGTCCAAGCCGAGTTCAACCTCAAGAACCTGTTTGCCAAGTAGAAACGCCTGCGACAAGCATGGCACCGTTCACGAGCGGCCTCGCAGCGGAAAACCCCGCAGCGGGGCCGCCCTACGTTCCACAGATAGATCTGCCATCACAAATTCTGAACCCTCATTTTGAACGATTTCGACCAATTCCCGACACGTAATTCGTTATCGGATGGTAATGCATCGATATCAAATGTGCAGCAATTGAGTATTTATATGCTATAGCTAAGCTGCGAAAACTTTTATTTAGGGCATACCAACCCATAATTGCGTCAAGCTTTTGGACAGCATTTGGTTAGACCTCTAAAACGACTTTTCCACTCAGCGCCATCAACACGGCATTAGCTGACACGATATATAGCATGAGTATCGTATTGTCACATACCACTGCAAAAGCGGTCTACCAGGCCGCGCATTCGGTGTCTGCGAAAGGCATCGAGTCCTGTAACCCTGCCGCGATTTACGGATCATGTCCCACCGGAACGCTCCTTGACGCAGCCGCAGAATGGCTCACCAAACATGATGTTTCCCTCGACGCAAATGGTTCTCTCGAGGTGATGGTGTTTGATCGCAGGAATGCGCGCTATGCAATGAACTGTCAATGCCACGTATCTTCAAAACGATTCTCGAACTCACGCTTTATAGAGCTCAAAGATGGCATCTTCATTGTTGGCGTTGAGCTTTGCGCACTTCAGGCCGCCACCTATCTTTCTTTTCGCGAACTAGTGGAGTACTACTTTGAACTGTGCGGCGCTTATTCCCTTGGAACCGACTCTTCCACCTCCTATACCGAGCGTTTCGCGCTCACCTCGACCGAGAGGTTAAAGCAGTTCTTTAATTCCATTACCAGATGCGACGGTTTGGCCCTTGCCCGAAAGGCGATCCAATGTGTACGCGACGGATGCCGGTCTCCCATGGAAACGGCATTTGTCATGATGCTAACGCTGCCCAAAAGCGAAGGAGGGCTTGGTATTAAGGGAATTGAGACCGATTACGAGGTGCAGGTCACCGCCGCCGCAAAGAATCTCACGAGACGCAAGAAGTTCTTTATGGATGCGTATCTAAAGAAATCTCGCACAGACATTGAATACAACGGTTTTTATCATGACGCGGAAGAAGACCGCGCCATCGATGAGGAGCGCAAGAATGCACTTGCGTCCATGGGGTACGGAATCATCACCGTCAGCCGTTATTCCTTTATGCATGTCAGCGCTTTCGTTAGGGTCATGGAGGCGATCCAACGAAAAGAGGGCATACGCCCCTCGCGTCTGCCAAAAGACTTTCAAATCATGCAAGAAGACCTGAGACAGTTTGTACTCAGAAGGTTTATTGAGGAGAAGAAACGAATCCAGGAGGAGCTTCGCCAGGATTCCGAAGATCGTCAACGAGTCGACCTCGAAAAAGCAACACTCGAAGGCATCACGCTGGATGACCCGACAATTAATGAAGTTCCGGCAATCGATGACATGCAGACAGTCGAATCCGACAGCCCATCATTTGCCCAAACAAGCAGCCTCGCGCCCGAGGGCAGGATCTTCGGGGCCGGAAGCTAGACCGGCTAACAAGGTGGGCACCTTAGCGACGTGCAAAATTGCGAGTATTCAGCAGAGCCGGGTGTCTATCACCCTCGAGTGGATCCAAATGTGAAGCGAAATCACTCTTGCGTGAGAGCGTTAGGCAACATTTGAGGAAGAACTCATCGGATTAACACCCTAAGATAACTCTTGAACTGCATTATATGGCCTGCAATAAATTAACGGACCCCCTATCGTTGCAGAATACTCCAATTTTTGCACGGCTCAGGGGCACCCACCCCGGCATCGGCTATCAAAACCGCTCAGTCCGGGATCTCGTCCACTATTCCCCATCATTTTGTGCAACGAATTACCTGAACGTCATTGACATATGAACATACACTCATATAATCGGAAGCAAGTTATATGAGCGCATGTTCATATGAAAGGATATTGCAATGAGCATCCGCGTTGATGAAACGAAACCCGACATCGAGGCCACCGAACCCGCGATTCCCACCACCTGCTCGCCCGAGGACCTTCCCGACGAGGAGCTTCTCTACGACCTCGCCGACCTGTTCAAGGTCTTCAGCGACACCACGCGCATCAAGATCCTCTATGCCCTCATGGGCCGCGAGCTCTGCGTGGCGGACATCGCCGAAGCGACCGAAACCTCGCAGTCCGCGGTGTCGCACCAGCTGCGCACACTCAAGCAGTCGCACCTGGTTAAATTCCGGCGCGACGGGCGCAATATCCTATACTCGCTCGCCGACGACCACGTCTACACCATGCTCAACCAGGGCATGAGCCACATCTGCGAATAGCGACCAACCACGGTACCAGCGCGGCCTGCACCCAAGCCGCAAATACGGGGAAAGGAATCCACCATGAAAAAGCAGTTTAAACTCGACGAGATCGACTGCGCCAACTGCGCGCGTGAGCTTCAGGACGAGCTGGCCAAGCTCGATGGCGTCAAGTCCGTTTCGGTCAACTTTATGACCCAGAAGTTGACGCTCGAGGCCGATGACGCCGAGTTCGACGAGGTCCTCGACCGCGTTGTGGAGTTCACCGCCGACGCCGAGCCGGACTGCGAGATCATTCTCTAGCCCAGGTTTACGCCAACGCGCAAGGCCGCGCTTGCCGCGGCCTTTGCTCGCGAAATTATATGAGCGAGTGTTCATACATTCAAATGGGAGGATACGAGTCATGGCCACCGCCGACCCCAAGAAGAAAAAGAAGAAGCGCAAGAAAAAAGAGTCACTCGAGCATAAGCGCAACCGCATCCTGGTAGCGCTGGGCATTTTTGCGGTGGTGTACGCCCTCGAGGAGCTCGGCACCCTCGCCGCCACATTCGGCACCCCGGGTGACATCTACGCCAGCTTTGCGCTGTTCCTCGTGCCGTTTTTGATTGCCGGATACGACGTACTACAAAAGGCATTCAATAACATCCGCCGCGGCAAGGCGTTCGACGAGAGTTTCCTTATGGCAGTCGCAACCATCGGCGCGTTTGCCATGGTGTTCTTCCCCGATACCGACCCGCACATGGCCGAAGGCGCCGCCGTCATGCTGTTCTACCAGGTCGGCGAGCTGTTCCAGGCATACGCCGTGGGCAAGAGCCGCAAGTCGATCAGCGCCATGATGGACATCGCGCCCGACTACGCTAACGTCGAGCAGCCCGACGGCACGCTCGAACAGGTCTTTCCCGATGACATCGCCGTGGGCACCGTGATCGTGGTCAAGCCCGGCGAGCGCGTGCCTATCGACGGCGTCATCGTCGAGGGCGAAACCCAGCTCGACACCGCCGCGCTCACGGGCGAGTCAGTCCCCCGCCCCGCCAAGTCCGGCGACGATATCATCAGCGGCTGCATCAACATGACGGGGCTCATCCACGTGCGCACCACCAAGCCCTTTGGCGAGTCCACCGTCGCGCGCGTCCTGGAGCTCGTAGAAAACGCCAGCGAAAAGAAGGCGCGCACCGAGAACTTCATCACGCGCTTCGCCCGCGTCTACACCTGTCTCTTATACACATCTCCGAGCCCACGAGACCGATCAGTATCTCG
>UQVD01000122.1 GCA_900544385.1 uncultured Collinsella sp. | reverse complement strand
CACTTAATGTGCTTTCCGTCTTGCGCAGGACTGTAGAGCAGGAAAGTTCATATGCGCCGCCCGGCTCCCGCCGCTCTCGGGGGCATCTCTCATGCAAAAACTTTTGTTGGGTAAAGTCCGAGGTCAGTGGCGTTTTATACCGAGAAATTCAAAAAAAGTTGAAAATTCATTACATATTTGCGTTGACTTTAGGAAACTAAAGTTTCATACTCCTTTTCATCCACTGGGGGATGTGAACACGCACGGATCGTTCACATCATGATTGAAGAGGATTTCTCAGACATGTTCACGCATCAGCTAAACATTATCAGCGTAGTAATTATCTGATGCGGGTTAGCACATACAGCTAGCCCGTACGATAACGGGCGGCTGATGAAGATGAGGGCCGTCGAGCGCAACCGACGGCCCTCATTTTTTATGTCTGAGTAGTTCTTTTTAGAGGAGGAAATGTAATGAACGGAGTTTTGCTCATGGTTGTGGCTGCGGCGGTGCTCGCCTGCGGCTATCTGGGCTACGGCCGCTGGTTGGCCAACAAGTGGGGCGTTGACAAAGAGGCCCTCACGCCGGCCAAGCGCATGAAGGACGGCAAGAGCTTCTCGCCCGTCTCCGCCTTCACCGCGTTCTCGCACCAGTTCAGCTCGATCTGCGGTGCCGGCCCTGTCACGGGTACGATCGTCGCCATGGCCTTTGGCTGGCTGCCCGTCGTGCTCTGGGTCCTCGTCGGCGGCATCTTCTTTGGCGCCGTCCACGACTTTGGTGCCCTGTACGCTTCGATGAAGAACAACGGCAAGTCGCTCGCTCAGCTCATCGAGAAGTACATCGGCAAGACCGGCCGTCGCCTGTTCCTGCTGTTCTGCTGGCTGTTCTGCATCATCGTCATCGCCGCCTTCACCGACATGGTCTGCAAGACGTTCATGTTCACCCCGGCCGTTGACGCTTCTGGTGCTGCTACCGGTGCCGTCGACTTCACCAAGTCCTATGCCGCCGGCTGCGCTGGTACCATCTCCATCCTGTTCACCTTCGTCGCCATCGCCTTTGGTTGGGCCCAGAAGAAGTTCAACCTCACCGGCGCTGCCGAGTTCGTCACCGGCGTGGTCCTCATGGTTCTCATGTTCGCCGTCGGTATGCAGTTCCCGGTCTACCTGGATAAGTTCCAGTGGTTCGCCGTCGTCATGGTCTACCTGGTCTTCGCTGGCGCCATGCCCATCCAGATGCTCAAGACTCCGCGCGATTACCTCACTTCCATCATGATGATCGTCATGATCGTCTGCGCTGTCCTCGGCATCGTCGTCCTGGGCGTCAACGGTCAGGCCACTATCACCGCTCCGGTCTTTACCGGCTTCTCCACTGCCTCCGGCATGATGTTCCCGGTCCTGTTCGTCTCCGTCGCATGCGGTGCTCTCTCCGGTTTCCACAGCCTCGTTTCTTCCGGCACCTCTTCCAAGCAGGTCGAGAAGGAGCAGGACGCCGTCAAGGTCGGCTACGGCGCCATGATCGTCGAGTCCTTCGTCGGCATCCTTGCCATCATCGTCGCCGGCATCATGTTCTCCGACATGAACACCGCCGGTACCGGCGTCCTCAACGCCGGTGTCGCTTCCACCCCGTTCCAGATCTTCGCCGCTGGCATCTCCCGCGGTATGCAGGCCTTCGGTGTTGACGGCACGCTCGCTACCGTCTTTATGACCATGAACGTTTCCGCTCTGGCTCTGACCTCGCTCGACGCCGTCGCCCGCATCGCCCGCACCTCGTTCTCCGAGTTCTTTGCCCAGACCAACGATGCCCTGGCCATCGAGTCCAAGGCCGGCTACATGAAGGTCCTCGGCAACCCCTGGTTCGCCACGGTCGTTACCCTGCTTCCCGGTCTCGCCCTCGCTTTTGGTGGCTATGCCAACATCTGGCCGCTCTTTGGTGCTTCCAACCAGCTGCTCGGCGGCATGACCATGATCACCCTCGCCGTGTTCTGCAAGTGCACCGGCCGCAAGGGCTGGATGCTCTACGTGCCCGTCGCCTTCCTGCTCTGCTGCACCTTCACCTCGCTGGTCCAGAGCGCCATGGGCTGCATGACCGCCGTCCAGGCCTACGGTTTCTTCGGTACCATCCCGGCTACTGCCACCACGGACGCCGTCTCCGTCGCCGCCACCAAGGGCCTGCAGCTCGTCTTCGCCGTCCTGCTGATGGTCCTGGGTCTCATCGTCGCCGTCAACTGCCTCAAGGAGTTCTTCGGCAAGGAGGCTGGCTCCATGCCCGACGAGGAGCCCGAGTGGTCCGAGATGGGCAAGGCCGAGTACGGCCGCGCCGCTGCCGCCGAGGCTCCTGTCGACGCCGAGGCTGCCAAGGCCTAGTCAGCTTGATGGGCTAGCCGTTCCATCCATATGACTCGGAAAGACCGGGTCCGCAACGACGCGGACTCGGTCTTTTTTCATGCAAAAGCGGGCGACGCCCGAGTGTTCTCGCAGATGTTTTGCGTGGATAAGGGCGCGCGTTGTACCATATAGACGTATATGTGTACATATGAAAGGGGCCCCGTGGCCAAGACGGTATATTCCGATAACCAAAATAATGTCGATGCCCTGGCTGAACGTCTGAGCAGCCAGACGTCGCTTTCTGCCGAGCGTGCCAAGCTGGTTGCCTACGACCTGCTCTGCCGCAAGGCGCTCAAGATTAAGTCGAGTGCGCTGGCGCAAATTTTCCGCTCCGTCGATAAGGAATGTGACACCAAGGCGATGCGCGATGAACTTATCGCGGCAAATATCGTGACCAAGATCGAGGGTAGCGGCATTAACGGGCGCCCGGCGTTCTATACCATCAATGCCGAGATCCGCGATGCCCAGGAGCAGCCTGCCGAGTCCGTCGAGGATTTTGTCGTCGAGGATTCCGCTGACGTGCCTGCTGTGGAAGAAACTGCTCCGCGTGAGCATGTCGATACCGATGAGTTGCTCGATGAGAACGTCGTGCGTGCCTTTACGGCCAAGGCAGGACGCGGCGGTTTTGGCGGGGGTGGCAAGCGCGATGCGCAGCGCCGCGCCCAGCAGGAGCGCTTCCGTCGCGCCGTTGCTCAAAAGGGTGAGACGGATGCTGAGGCCGTCGAGGAAAAGTCCGTCGGGATGCAGGAGCCGACTCGCACTCAAGAGCATGCTGAGATCCAGGAGCCCAAGCGTCGCCGCGGTGCCCACTTTAAGGCCGAGCAGCGAGGTATTGCATGCGAGGTCCAGGATTCCGTCGAGGCTGCTGACGCGTCCGATGAACCGGTCAAGAAGGCTCCGGGTTCATGCCGTCCCGGACGTGGTTTTGCGGGGCGCGCGTATCCCGTAAGGCGTCAGGAGAAGAGCGAACCGGCTTCGACCACTCAGGGCGAGAAGGACGAGAAGGCCGTTGAGCCGGTGGCTCGCGAGCAAAAGCCTGTTGAGCCGCAGCTTGAGGTTGATGCCGAGGCCAAGGGCCAGCAGCCTACTGATGAGCAGACGGAGCAGGGCGCGTCGAGCAAGCCTCGCCGCCGTCGCCATCGTGGGGGCCGCAGTTCCCATGCCGAGACTGCGGCCGAGAAGACCACGCCGCAGAACGAGGATGCGAAGGCCGAGGTTTCTTCGGGGCAGCCTAAGCGCCAGCCGGCGAAGGAGAGCAAGTCCGTTCGTCCGCAGAAGCAGGCGTCTATGCCGAAGCGCGAGCGCAATTCCCAAGGCGATTCTAAGCGCAAGTCTCAGAGGAAGCCGGAGTCTGCCGCAGCAGATACTGCTGCCCAGCAGCCCAAGTCGGCCGTTCACGGCGAGGCCTCGGCGTTTGCCCTTGCCCGCGTTTTAGGCAGGCAGCTGCTCAAAGTTGTCCCTACGCCCACGGCGCTCTCTAAGATCAAGGAGCAGCAGACACAGATCGTAAAGGTCGAGGGCAAGGACGGCAAAAAGGCTCCGCGGCGCACTCAGCACAACGAGATGTCCAACCGCAAGATTGCCGAGGAAATCGCAATCATCCAGGCTTGGATCGAGCAGAACCGAGGTGCCGATACGCCGGTTGCCTCGCGCCGCCAGCGTGCCTACCAGATCTTTAACGACGAGAAGGCTTTTGACGGCAAGCACGGTGAGCGCTTGATCAGGCGTATGACCGAAAAGGGCATCAGCATGCAGGCGATCAAGGTCGCCCCCAACCGTCCGGTGCACTTTACGGGCTTCTTTACGCTGGGCGCCGACAAGCCGTTCATTATGGTCGAGAACCTGGATACCTACGACGAAATCGTCAAGCTTCTGCGCGGACGTAAACATGCCAAGCTCTTTGGTACCAAGGTGGGCGGCGTAATCTTTGGCGGCGGCTGCAAGGCGAGCGTCTCGCACGCACTGGATGATTATCTGGCCGAGATCGGCTATCGCTTTAGCTATGTCTACTACGTGGGCGACATCGATCGAGAGGGCGCGCGCATCGTCGAGCAGGCCCGCAATGCCAACGTCGTTGAGATTCGCCTGCATGCCGGCATGTATCGCGCCATGCTTGCCGAGCATAAGCGTCGCGTGAAGGCCGGCGGCGCGTGCGAGCCCGCGGCTGCCAACCAGGGCGTGCCGCAGAACCTGGCGGCGACGATTAAGGATCTGCCCATGGTTACGCGCGTGCAGTTCCGCAACGTGCCTGTCTCTTATACACATCTGACGCTGCCGACGATATGCAGTGTGTAGAT
>UQVD01000121.1 GCA_900544385.1 uncultured Collinsella sp. | reverse complement strand
GGTCTCGTGGGCTCGGAGATGTGTATAAGAGACAGGTGTTGGCGGCGCAGTCGCGTGAGTCGATGATGTAGTCGGCCCAGGCGCGGTAGCGCGGCATGCGCTGTTCCGCCAGCTTTTCGATGCCGTCGCGGGCGGTGATGGGGCGGCCCTTGTGGGCGAGCTCTTCGAGCTTGCGGTTGAGCATCACGATTTGGCTGTTCTGGTGCAGCAGCGGATAGTTCTCGTCACGCGTGACTATGCCGCCGCCGGTTGAGAGCACCAGGCCGCTGCGCTTGGAGATGTCGGCCAGCGCCGCCGTCTCCTGCTCGCGGAAGGCCGCCTCGCCGCGCTCGACGATATAGTCGGCACAGGGCATGCCCAGACGCTTCTCAAGCGCGGCGTCCAAGTCGATGTGCTCTCGACCCGTGAGCAGGGCGATCTGCTCGCCCACGCGGGTCTTGCCCGAACCCGGCATGCCGATCAGGGCAATGTTTTGCTCGCGGCGGGACAGACGCTCTGTTACGTCCAAGATGCGCTTGCGCGGGGTGACTTGGCCGGTATAGCGCTCGACGGCCTGTGCCGCTTGGGCCACGAGCATCAGCAGGCCGCCGATGCAGGGGATACCGCGGCGCTCGGCCTCGAGCATCAGGCCCGTGCGGGCGGGGTTGTAGACAATGTCGATAACGCCTTCGAGCGCATCGAGCCCTTCGAGCGTGCAAGGCGCGTCGGGGCAATGGGGGAACATGCCGGCGGGCGTGCAGTTGACGAGTAGGGCGGCGTCGAACTGCTGCGCGATGTTGCCGTAGTTGACCTCGCTCGTGCGGCCCACGGGCACCACGGTGGCGCCAAGGTCGCCGAGCACCATGCTTGCCGTGGTGCCGGCACCACCGGTAGCGCCAAGCACGAGGACCTTCTTGCCGGTAACCTCAACCCCCAGCTCCTCGACCAGGCACTGAAAACCAAAGTAGTCGGTGTTGTCGCCGCGCAGGCGCCCGTCGGGCAGGCGCGTGATGGTGTTGACGTTGCCCATGCGCTCGGCGAGCGGGCTCAGCTCGTCCAGGTACTCCATGACGGCGCGTTTGTAGGGGATGGTCACGTTGGTGCCTTCCCACTCGTTGCCGGTCATAAAGGCCGCGAGGTCCTCGGGCTCGCGCTCAAATCGCACGTACTCAAGCCCAGCGAGCTCTTTGTAGATGGTCGGGGTGTAGCTGTGGCCCAGCACGCGGCCCAGTACGCCGTAGGGGCGGGTTGCGTCGGTATCGGTCATCTAGAGCACCTCCGTGTAGCTGCCAAAGTAGGTGAAGCTTTCACACACGTCGTCGATCGAATCGAGCAGGTCGTCGAGGGCCTTGCTGCCAAAGGGGCAGTCCAGGTCAAAGTAGAACATAAACTCAAAGTCACGACCGGGGATGGGGCGGCTCTCGAGCTTGATGAGGTTGATGTTGAGTGCGTAGAAGCGCTCGAGCACGCGATAGAGGGCGCCCGGCTCGTTGGCCGTGGTGATCATGAGCGAGGTACGGTTGGCGCCGGGGTAGACGCGCGGCTCGCGGCTGATGACGACAAAGCGCGTGTAGTTGTTGTCCGAGTCTTGGATATTGGGCTCCAGCACCTCGAGGCCATACAGCGTGGCACAGCTGCGCGAGGCGATGGCGGCGACGTCGGTGCGCTTGGAGTTGGCGACCATCTCGGCCGACATGGCCGTGTTTGGGTACTTGGTGGCGTGCAGGTCGTGGGACTCGATAAAGCCGGCACACTGGGCAATGGCTTGGCCGTGGCTGTAGACCTCGCGCACGTCGGCGAGCTTGGTGCCGGGCTTGACGAGCAAGTTGTGGTCGATCTTGAGGCGAAGCGAGCGCACGATGTGGAAGTCGAACTGGGCGAGCAGGTCGTAGACGGCGTTGACCGAGCCGGCGGTGGAGTTTTCGATGGGCAGCACGCCAAACTCGCAGAAGCCGTCGCGCACGGCGCGCATGACGCCCTCGAAGGTCTCGAAGAACGCGATGTCGGGTACGTCGAAGAGCTTGCACGCGGCGATCTGGCTATAGGCACCTTCCACGCCCTGGCAGGCGACGGAGGCCGTTTGAGGGAAGGGCGTGTCAAAGGCTGCAGCCGTGGCGTGGGCCTTTTGCGAGACGGTGATGCCCTTGAGCTCGTTGATGTAGCGCTGCTGCTCGGCCTTGCTCATGCTCATGAGGAGACGGAACAGGGCGATGGTCTGTGCCTCGTAGCGTTCGGGCGCGCGGCTGGCGAGGTTGTTGAGCTTGGAGCGCTCGCGGGCGGGGTCGAAGACGGCCTTGCCCATCTCGATTTTTGACTTGGCGACCTCGGTGGCAATGTCCATGCGCTCGACAAAGCTGTTTAGGAGCGTGGTGTCGATGCCATCGATGGTCTGGCGAATATCGGCAAGGTCCATGGAGGCCCCTTTCGCGTAATGGCAGAGTTGACGGGCAACTCAGGTGAGTCGGGTTAGAGCTGGCCTGCGTCCTCGAGGAGAGCGTCCCAGATGGCGAGGGCGGCGGCTGCTTCGGCTACGGGGACGGCTCGAGGGACGATGCAGGGATCGTGACGGCCGTGGACCGAGAGCTCGGCATTTTCCATAGCGTCCATGTCTACGGTCTGCTGCTCGCGGCCAATGGAGGGCGTCGGCTTTACGGCCATGCGCCACATGACGGGCGCGCCGGTCGAAATACCGCCCAGGATGCCCCCGGCGTTGTTGGACTCGACCTCGATATTGCCGGTCTCGGCATCGATGCGATACGGATCGTTGTTCTCGCTGCCGCGCATGGCAGCCACGGCAAAGCCCATGCCAAACTCCACGCCCTTTACGGCGGGAATGCCAAACGCGATTTGCGCGATGCGGTTCTCGATGCCGTCGAACATGGGGTCGCCGATGCCCGCGGGAAGCCCGTAGATGCCGCACTCCACGATGCCGCCGATGCTATCGAGTTCGTCGCGCGCGGCTAGGATCTCCTCGCGCATGCGGCCAGCAGCGGCGGCGTCAATGCACGGCAGATCGTTCGTAAGGATTGCCTTGCGGTCGGCCTCGCGATAGACCATATCGTCCATCGGCAGGTCGGAGATGCCGCCGATCTGCGCGACGTGCGCCATGACCTGAATGCTGCGGGCCTCGAGTGCCTGCAGCGCAATGCCGCCAGCGATGCATAAGGGGGCCGTTAGGCGGCCGGAAAAATGCCCGCCACCAGCGACGTCGTGCATGTTGTGGTACTTCACACGTGCCGGAAAGTCTGCGTGCCCGGGGCGGGGCTTGCGGCGCAGCTCGGAGTAATCCTTGGAGCGCGTGTTGGTGTTCTCAATGATCGCTGCGATGGGCGCGCCGGTGGTATGTCCATCGACTACACCGGCAATGATATGCACGGCGTCGGCCTCGCGGCGCTTGGTTGCGGTCTCGTCGCGACCGGGGGCGCGACGGTCGAGGAAGGCCTGCAGCTTCTCCTGGTCCACGGCGATGCCCGCCGGGATGCCATCGAGCGAGCAGCCGATGGCGGGGGAGTGCGATTGGCCGAAGATGCTTAAGTGTAAGACGTTGCCAAAGGTCGAGGACATGCTATTCCTCCTCGAGTGTGACCTTGCCGCCCAGCAGGCGATAGTGGTCGAAGAAATCGGGATAGGACTTGTTGACGGCCTCGGCGCCGTGGATCACAACCTCGCCGGTGGCGCGGCTCGCAGCGATGGCAGCCATCATGGCGATGCGGTGATCGTTGTGCGAGTCGATCTCGCCGCCAGTAAAGGCGTCGACACCCTTGATGATGAGGTCGTCACCGGCAATGCGTACCTGTGCGCCCAGTGCGGTGAGCTCGTGGGTGGTAGTGGCCAGACGGTCGGATTCCTTGATGCGCAGGCGGGCACAATCGCGGATGAACGTGCGGCCCTGCGCCAGCGAGGCCACGGCCGAGATAACAGGCACAAGGTCGGGAATGTCGTGGGCGCTCATCTCAAAGCCGGCGAGCTTGTCGGACTGCACGGTGGCGGCGTTGGTGGAGCGCACGATGCGGGCACCAAAGCGCGAAAGCGTGGCAAGCACGTTGCGGTCGCCCTGTGCGGAGCTCAGGGACACACCCTCGACGGTGATGGGGTCGGAGCCGATGGCGCCGGCGCACAGCCAAAAGGCGGCGTTGGACCAGTCACCCTCGACGGCTACGCTGCCGGGCGTGCGATACGAGCCACTGCTCACGCGGAAGTTCGTGACCTCGGGCTGGCCGTCCTTGGCCGGAATACGTTCGACGTTGACCTCGACGCCAAAGGCCTTCATGGCCTGGATCGTCAGGTTGATGTAGGGGCGGCTCTCGATGAGGCCGGTCACCTGCACACAGGAGGGCTGGGCGAGCAACGGGGCTGCCAGCAGCAGGCCCGAGATGTACTGCGAGCTCACGTTGCCCGGCAGCACAAAGGTGCCCGGGCGCATGCGTCCGCTCGTCTTGAGCGGAAAACCGCCCAGGCCCTGCAGGTCGCAACCTGCGGCGATGATCTCGTCCGAGAGCGGAGAGAGCGGGCGGGCGCCCAAGCGTCCCTGACCCACAAAAGTTGCTTCTGCGCCCAGCGCGCAGGCGACGGGCAACATAAAGCGGAGCGTGGAGCCGCTTTCGCCACAGTCAAGCGTGCCGCCGGCAAGGGCCTTGAGCAGGCCAAACTCAACACTCTTCCTGTCTCTTATACACATCTCCGAGC
>UQVD01000120.1 GCA_900544385.1 uncultured Collinsella sp. | reverse complement strand
CGAGATACTGATCGGTCTCGTGGGCTCGGAGATGTGTATAAGAGACAGCTCGACGTCGTGGGCGATCATGTATTCCTCGTCGGTGGGGATGACCATGACCGTGACGGAAGAGCCGGCGGCGCTGATGACCTGTGGGCCGTTACCCACGGCCTCGCGGTTCTTGTTGTTGTCGATGCGCACGCCCAGCCACTCAAAGCAGTCGCAGAAGGCCTTGCGGATCGACCAGTCGTTCTCGCCGATGCCGGCGGTAAAGGTGATGGTATCCACGCCCGCCATAGAAGCAATCATGGAACCGGCCTGCTGCATGGCCTTGTAGGCGAACATATCGAAGGCGAGCAGGCAGCGCTCGTCACCCTCGGAGGCGCGCGTACGGATGTCGCGGGCGTCGTTGGAGATGCCCGAGATAGCAAGCAGACCGGATTGCTTGTTCATCATGTCATCGACTTCCTGGTAGCTGTAGCCGCCCTCGCGCTGAAGATAGCACACGGTGGCCGGGTCGATGGAACCACAACGGGTGCCCATCATCAGGCCGTCGAGCGGCGTGAGGCCCATCGTAGTATCGCGGCACACGCCGTCCTCAATGGCGGCAAGCGAAGCACCGTTGCCCAGATGGCACGAAAGCAGACGGTGGCAGCGCGTACCCAGGATCTCCTTGGCCATCATCCACTCGTAGCGGTGGCTCGTACCGTGCGCGCCGTACTTGCGCACGTGGTACTTATCGCACACGTCCTTGGGCAGGGCGTAGGTGTAGGCGACCTCGGGCATGGTCATGTGGAACGAGGTGTCGAAGACGGCCACATTGGGCAACTCCGGATACTTCTCGCGGCAATACTCAATCGCCGCTGCCTCGCCGTAGTTGTGCAGCGGGGCGAGCGGGGCCACCTCAAGGATCTTAGCCATGACCTCATCGTCGACGACCGCGGAATCATCGAAGTGCCAACCGCCCTGAACGATGCGATGCCCAATGCCATCGATCGTAAAGTCGGTCTTCTCGAGCTCCTCGAGCACGCGAGCGATAGCAGAGCGATGATCGGGGAAGGGAACCTCCTCGGTCTGCTTGGTGCCACCGTTCTCGGAGTGACCAAAGATGCCCATCTCCGATCCGATACGCTCGCAGTTGCCCTTGGCGAAAACCTCGCGGGTATCGGTATCCAAAAGCTGATATTTAAGGCTCGAGCTGCCGGCGTTGACAACAAGTACGTTCATGAGACTCCTTCGTGATTACAGTACGGTCGGCAAACCTATAAGGCGGCCGTACCCTTAATAAGAAGTTATCAGAATTCAATAAATACCTATTAAACTCTTCGCCCAAAGAGCATGAAAGGGGGCTGAACGGCACAAGGCCATCCAGTCCCCTCCCCTTGCATCAATTACTTACCGCTGACGATGCGCTCGACGTCGGAAGCGATCATGAACTCCTCGTCCGTGGGGATGACGAAGATCTTGACCTTGGAATCCTTGGCAGACAGGCACCAAGCGCCGTCGCCACGCAGGGCGTTACGGGCATGGTCCATCTTGACGCCCATAAAGGCCAGACGGTCGGCCACGCCAGCGCGGACAGCCGGAGCGTGCTCGCCGATGCCGGCGGTAAAGACCAGGGTGTCCATGCCGCACATGGAAGTGGCCATCTCGGCGGCCTTGGCGGCAATCTTGTAGACGAACATATCGAAGGCGAGCTGGGCCTCGGGGTCGCCGGCGGCGGCGAGCTCCTCAACGTTGCGGCAGTCGTTGGTCTTGCCGCCGGTCACAGCCAAAAGGCCGGACTTCTTGTTCATCATCTCGTCGACCTCGTCGAAGGTGTAGCCGCCTTCGCGCTGCAGGTAGCACACGGTAGCAGGGTCGATGGAACCGCAGCGGGTGCCCATCATGACACCGTCGAGCGGCGTCAAGCCCATGGTGGTGTCCATGCACTTACCGTCCTCGATGGCGCACAGGGAGGCACCGGAACCGATGTGGCACACGACGACCTTGCGGGCCTCGCCGTTGGTCATCTCGGCAACCTTCTTGGAGATGTAGCGGTAGCTGGTGCCGTGGGCGCCGTACTTACGGATGTGCAGCTTGTCGCAGACGTCCTTGGGCAGGGCGTAGGTCTTGGCGACCTCGGGCATATTGAAGTGGAAAGCGGTGTCATAGACCGTGACGTTGGGCAGGTCGGGATACTGCTCGAGGCAGTACTCGATAACGTTGGCCTCGGGGTTGTTGTGCAGCGGGGCGAGCGGAGCGACCTCGCGGATCTTGGCGAGGACGTCCTCGTCGACGAGGGAGGAATCGCCGAAGTACCAACCGCCCTGAACGATACGGTGGCCGATGCCCTCGATCTTGACGCCGTTGGCCTCGAGATCCTTCAGGACGACCTCGATGGCGACCTTGTGGTCGGGGAACTCGATGTTCTCGGTCACCTTCTTGGAACCGTTGGCAGCGTGGGTGAAGGTACCGCCGGTAAAGCAGACGCGCTCGCAGGAGCCCTTTGCGGACACCTTGTGGGACTTGGTATCGATGACCTGATACTTAAGGGTCGAAGATCCTGCGTTGACGACCAGAACGTTCATGTGTCTCCCTACTAACAGGCGGTGTGGCGCCGCCAGGTTACATACGCTTCAATAATAAACCCAAACGCCCTCGCGCTCGGGTTTATTGCGTTGATATATAAGTTATCGGTGCCTAAATACGCATGGCCTTTGACTTGTAAGACGAAATAGCGCGGGGATATACACCAAAGAAGAAATCCCGAGCGCGACAAGCAATATGACTCGAATGTCCGCGATGCTGCCCAACGCAGCATTGAACAGATAGAAAAGGATGGCACCCACCGCCACCATCTGACTTTGAAGCGAAATCAGTGAACAGCGCATCGAAGAATCGGCGGCATTTTGAAAAATTGAGTATTTAATTGGAGCAAATAACGAGTAGGCGACCGTCTGCAACACATAGAACACGGGCAGCAAATAGATCGGAGTAAAGGGAATCAAAAATAGAGCAGTCAGGGAAAGGCGCACGATGCCGCAAATACGCGCAAAACGGCTCTTGTCGACATGAGCAATCACACTGGGCACAATAAGCCCCATGGAGGCCGAGGCAAGGAGCTGGACCGCAATGATCACACCCGAAGCGACGGCATTCATTCCGCGGCCCACAAGCAGCAGTGAGAAAAAGTCTTCCAGGGCGACAAAAGCAAATGCTTGAGAACAGTCCATGATGAACGCTGAACGAAGAATTCCGTTGCACGCAATAGCGGCACCGATCATCTTCGGGCTAATTCCACGCTCAGGTGTCCCCGCAGTGCCCCCTCTTCGCATCTCTGGAATGCAGACAACAACAACCAACGTCAACACCATTGCGATGATATCTGCCGAAAGACCAATGAGGTATGCACCGACAGACGAAATGAAACCGCCCACGCAAGCGGAGATGGCATAAGAGGCATAGAAAACAAATCGCTCAACGACATTAAGTCTTACGAGCTGGTCCTGAGAGACGCTGTCAATGTAGATCGCTTCTATGGATCCGCTCACACATGCAACTGCAAATCCTTTGAGAGCAAACGCGCCGATTAAAAGCAGAGGAGAACGGGCGAAAAGTAGGGCGGCGTAGTATCCAAGCATTCCCACGACGCCAACGAGACCGCTTGTCTTTCGTCCAAATCTGTCAGCAATATAACCAGTAGGAACCTCAAGAATGAACTTACTCACTTGGTATGCAATCATCATGCTAGAAATCGCTACCATCGAGAATCCGACGAATTCAAGGTAAACCGTCAGAAAATACAAAATGGTGCTGAAGTTCGACAGAAAAACGAACGTCATATAAAGCAAAACCGCACGGTTTTTCATGCTCCGCCCTCCAAGAGCCAATAGCCCAAACCGAAATCTTGGAAAAGCATGAGGGCAAAGCCGTCAGTCATGTGTTACAAGGCGTCAACATTCACTTGACGCCACGAGGCCAAATGGCCTCACGAAGCGAGATGACGCAATAGGTGAAGAAATACCGTCTGGTGTCGATCGGTCCAGGCATTTTGTCGATAGCAAAAATAGATGGGCAAGGCCACGTCATGCGAGCCTTCAATGGAGCACTCGCTCACTTCCAGTCCATCTGTTGCGAGAGAAGAGCCAGAAAAACTCAATATCAATCCCCCGGCTTGAAGAAACTCAGTCTGCGCCCTGTTTTCGTATTCGACGTCGCGGAAGCGGAAATTAACCAGCTGAGCCTCGGGACATTGGTTGATTGCATTGAGACAGGGTGACAAATTAATGGGAACAGCCAGCCTGCCGCCCAGCAACTCACGAACGGTCATAGCACCCACAGATTGATGACCCGCTGGACACGAAAGAACCTTGAGCTCCTTTTCACCCAAGTATTTCGAAGAAAGGACACTATCCCTTGGTTCCTCAAATGAGATGGCCGCATCCGAAATGCCAAGCACAAGTGATTCAAAGCATGTGGCCGTTGGCTGATGCCAAACATCAAGGTGAATCTGGGGGTGCAAGCTTTCAAACGAGTCGTACCAGTTTTCGGAAAAAAGACGCCCCCGCCCGTGAAGACAGGGGGCGTAAAGACGGAAGTGGCCGTCGGGCGAAACGCCGCCGTTCCCCGATTGAGCGTACTTTTTGAGATCGTCGACTTGTGCCAGGATCACGCGTGCACGACGCGCAAATTCTCTGCCCGCCGGAGACAAAACAGCCTCCCCCGCCAATCG
>UQVD01000119.1 GCA_900544385.1 uncultured Collinsella sp. | reverse complement strand
CCACATCGTTAAAGCGATCGCCGATCATCACGGCATCGTCGGCCGTCGCGCCGAGCGCCGCCAGGGCATCGCGAACCGAATCGGCCTTGGTCTCGCGTCCCTGCGGCGGATTCATGCCAACCACCGCCTCAAACTGCGAAAGCCCCAGCTCGCCCACCATGTCAATGCACTTTGCCTCCATGCGTGACGTCGCCACGGCCAAGCGATGCCCCTGCGCGACAAGGCCATCGAGCAGCTCGGGGATTCCATCGAACACGGGATACTCTTCCGGTCCCAGCTCATCAAAAAAGGCACGGTACTCGTCGGCCACCACAAGCGACTCCTCGCGCGTAAAGCCGTAAAAGTCGTGGAAGCTCTTCCACAGCGGAGGCCCGATCATGCGACGCAGGTCACCCATCTGCGCCTCCGAAAACCCGCGCGCGGCCAACGTCTTGCGCGTCGAGGTCATCACCGCTCGACCCGTATCTGCCACCGTGCCATCGAAATCAAACAGCACGACCGGCCACTTGCATATCTCCAGCGCCTCCATCGGCATCCCTCTTCCCCAGTTGACGATTTCCACACCGACACTTCAAACTGTTGACTATTCAACAATTAAACCTATAAATGTGGAACGACTCCACTATACTTGTCGCACTTTGCTCTCAGAAGGCGGCGCTGCCGCGCCCCAACGAAAGGTGCAATTATGTCTTTTGCCATCATAACCGACTCCACGTCGGACATCTCCCCCGCCCGCGCCCAAGAGCTCGGCATTTACGTCATTCCGCTGCATGTGATTATCGAAGGCGAGGACCTGCTCGACCAGGTACAGATCACCGCCCAGGAGTACGTCGCCCGCATGGCCGGCTCCGAGCAGCTGCCGCATACCTCGCAGCCGAGTGCCGGCGAGTTCAAGGCGCTGTTTGACCGCGTGCGCGCCGATGGCCACGACAGCGCCATCTTTATCTCGCTATGCAGCGAGTGGTCCGCCTGCTATGCCAACGCCAGCCTGACGGCCGAGACCCACGAGCTCGACGTGCGCTGCATCGATTCGCGCACCGGTTCGGGTGCCGAAGGCCTGCTGGTGGAGTACGCGCTCGCCATGCGCGAGGACGGTCGCAGCCTGGACGAGACCGAGGCGCAGATCCGCGCGACGCTGCCCGACGCCCACCTGCTGCTGATTCCCCGCACGATCGAGAACCTGGTCAAGAACGGCCGCGCACCTAAACTCGCCGGCCAGCTCACGCAGATGCTCAACATTCGCCTGGCCGTTTCGCCGGAGTGGAAATCGGGCGAGATCAAGGCCATCAAAAAGGGCCGCGGCGCCAAGCGCATCGTTGCCAACACCATGGCCGATTGCCTCGCATTTTTGGCCGAGCATCCGGGCTCCAGCGTGCGCGTGCTCACGACCGGCGCCGCCGAGGAGCAGGAACTCGTCAACCAAGCGCTCGCGGGCCAAGACTACGTAGACGCCGGCACCGGCCCCATCGGCTGCACCATTGCCACCCACGTAGGCGTCGACGCCATCGCCATCAGCTACTGCCCCTGCTACCAACCCATCCACTAGGGGCACCTTTACCTCTTGCGGTGGAATAGGGACTGTTTTTGGCTTATCAGCCGCCAATCAATCCCTATTCCACCGCAACTTGGAAATCGGCGATCAGCCCAGCGGACCCTGAAACAGCTCCTGATGAGTGCCCATTCTCACCAGCCTAATCACTGGGTTAGTCTTATGGGGAAGATAAAGAACGACCACATCGACCAAGCCATCGGATAGGTGGAAATCGATGTGGCCGTTGTAGTTTCCGCCCGGGTTTGAGAGCTCGTGGGCGCCATACTCCGCCGGAAGTGACCCATGAGCCACAAGCTCCGCAACCGCCGCTTTAAACTCACTTTTTAGCTGCGGATGCATGCGCATCGTTCGTTTGTAGTCCACCTTAAATTGAGCCTCGACTTTAATCTCGAACATCGCTATTCCTCATCGAGGAATGACATAAGCTCATCAGCGTTATTGAATGACAGGCTATCGTCCGGCAAAATCCCCAACTCATGAGCCTCTGCGACCACCATGGCACGCCTCGTCGCCTCGTTGGGCACCTCCGCCCTTCCTACAATCTCAAAAGGAATCTTTCGCTGATTTACCAGCTGCCGAACGGCAAGATTGAGATAGGAATTGAGGCTGAGGCCAACCGAATCCAAGAACTCAGTCGCCTGCTCCTTGAGCCCCTCTTCGATTCGAACCGTCGTAGGCTTAACTGTTGCTGTAGACATTTGCGACCTCCTCGCCCTCGTCTTTTACACCAGTATACCCAATATAAATGGCAATCTGATGTTAGATAACATCAGATTGCCATGCGTATTCATGTCGCGTGAGCACGATTGATCTACATCAACCCGCTGAGCGCAATGTCGACGGCTTCGTTGAGGTCGTCGGTGATGTGTACCAGATCCGGATCGAGCGGGCTGATCATACCGGCGTCCATCACCGGACCGTTAAGCCAGTCAAATAGGCCCTGCCAGTACTCGCTGCCTACCAGCACAAGCGGCATGCGCTTGACCTTGTGCGTTTGCACCAGCGTGAGCACCTCGAACATCTCGTCGAGCGTACCAAAACCACCGGGAAACACAATAGCGCCCGAGCTGTATTTGACGAACATGGTCTTGCGCACAAAGAAGTAGCGGAAGTCCATACCGAGGTTTACGTATTTGTTGAGCCCCTGCTCGTGCGGCAATTCAATGCCCAAGCCAACTGACTTGCCGTTGACACTCGCCGCTCCCCTGTTGGCCGCTTCCATGATGCCGGGGCCGCCACCGGTGATGACCGCCACGCCACGTTGCGCGATCTTGCGCCCGACGGTACGCGCCGCCTTGTAGAGCGAATCGGTTTTAGGCGTGCGGGCACTGCCGAAGATGGTCACTGCGGGGCCAAGCTCGGCAAGCGCGCCGAAGCCATCGACAAACTCGGCCTGAATGCGCAGCACGCGCCAGGGATCGGCATGCAGCCAGTCGGTCGAATCTTCGGGCGCCAGCAGGTTGGCGTAGGTGTTGTCCTTGGGAATCATGGGGCCGCGCATGACCACGGGGCCGCGGCGGTACGTCTCGTCGTAGGCAGGCTCGCCCTCGACGTTCTCATTCTTAATCATGGGTACTCCTATCGAGAAAAAGAAAAACGGGCGGGGTCGACGCCATGCGTCAAACACCCGCCCGAGCATCAACTATTCGGTATGGTACCCACGATGCATCAAGCACTTGCAAGCTATCGGTCAGCGGTCGCGCAGCCGGTGTCAGCGAATGCGACGACCGGCTGGCGCTCGACCATTGCCGTTGCCCACGCTCTGCAAGCGTGTCTGTCGCCCTTAGTAATCCACCGCGGCAGGGCTGTTCATCCAGTCGCTCACGAACGCGCCGTAACGGCCCTCGATAATGGCCTGGCGAGCACGCTGCATAAGGTTGAGCAGGTAGTAGATGTTGTGCATCGACAGCAAAATGCCGCCGAGCATCTCCTTCTGCGTGACCATGTGGCGGATGAGCGCGCGGCTGTAGCCGCCCGTGCACACCGGGCAGGTGCAGGTGGGATCGATGGGGCCGTCGTCGTGCGCAAAGCGCGCGTTGCGGAAGTTGAGGCGACCCTCGCTGGAGAACGCCGTACCCATGCGGCCCGTGCGCGTCGGCAGCACGCAGTCGAACATGTCGATGCCCACGCCCACACCGCGCACGAGGGTGGTGGGGTTGCCGACGCCCATCAGGTAGCGCGGCTTGTGCTTGGGCATGTACTCGCTTACGAGTGGTGCCAGGGTCTCGAACATGGTCTCGTGGTCCTCGCCCACCGAGTAGCCGCCAATGCCGTAACCGGGGAAGTCGCCGCACTCCTCCAGATGGCGCAGCGAGCGCAGGCGCAGATCTAGGTGCATGCCGCCCTGAACAATGCCAAAGAGCGCCTGGTCGTCGCGGGTATGCGCCTTATAGCAGCGCTCGGCCCACATGCTCGACAGCTCAACGGCGCGCTCAACGTAGGCGCGCGTGGCGGGATAGCCCGGGCACTGGTCGAGCTGCATGCAGATGTCGGAACCGAGCTTCATGGCGATTTCCATGTTGTCCTCGGGCGTCCAGAACACATGGCGGCCGTCATAGTCGTTGACGATAAAGCGCACGCCCTCGTCGGTGAGCTTGACGGCATCGTTGTGGCTGAACACCTGGAAGCCGCCCGAATCGGTGAGGATAGGGCCGTGCCAGTTCATAAACTTGTGCAGGCCGCCCAGCTCGGCGATGGTGTCCTCGCCGGGACGCATGGACAGGTGATAGGTATTGGCAAGCACGATCTGGGCGCCGAGCTGTTTGACGGTCTCGGTAGGAATGCCCTTGACGTTTGCCTTTGTGCCCACGGGCATGAAGATCGGCGTCTCGATGTCGCCGTGCGGGGTGTGCAGCACGCCGGCACGCGCATGCGTCGTCGGATCCTCGGCGATCAGGTCGAATTTAAAAAGGCTCTGGTCCATAAACTGGAACTCCTTGGTTGCGGTTCATACGCAAACCATTATACGGGCAACCCGCAAGAAGCACCGACTCGACAGAAACTAGTGCAAAGGAAACCTGCCCCCTGCACCAATGCACCCGGATAAAAATGATCCGTTTTCCTCCGTCCCCAACGGATCATTTCCGACAGCGAAAACCCGCCAGATCGAGCAAGGTGCCTTCAAGCAAAATGGCGCCGCAGGTTGAGCATAAGTCAGCGAGCGGGCCGCATTTGAGACAAGGTGACGTGAAACGAAAGGGCGCTGACCT
>UQVD01000118.1 GCA_900544385.1 uncultured Collinsella sp. | reverse complement strand
GCATATCGTCGGCAGCGTCAGATGTGTATAAGAGACAGACACGGCGACGACCGCCGCGGTCCTCGTCCTCGCGGCGACGGCGATGCGCCTCGCCCTGGAACTGCTTGGCACGGCGCTCGGCACGGTTGCCGCGCGGGGCCTGCTCAACGACACCAGCACCGCCGCGCTCCTCGGCAGCCACCTCGCGGGCCACGCTCTCCACAGCCTCGTCCACGCGAGCCTGAACGCCCTCGCGCACGCGGGTCTTGCCGCCGCGCTTGGGACGGCTCGGACGCTCACCGTCGCCGCGACGCTCGTCTCGACCGCGGTTGGAACGACCGGCCACATCACCGTAATCGTCGCCGTTGCGTTTGCCGTCGCGACGCGCCTGCTCAAGCTTCTTCTTGCTCTTGGACTTGCCGCGCTTGGTCTTCTTCTTCACCTTAAAGGCCGCAGGATCGCGCTCGGGGTCAACCGCGGGCGGATTGGGGCCCACATGCAGGTCGCCGGCCTCGTAGATGTCGGCGGTCTTGTCCATGAGCTTCTCGATCTCGTAGAACTCATCGACATCCTGCTCGGTCACAAACGTGATGGCCCAGCCCAGCTCGCCGGCGCGGCCCGTACGGCCAATACGGTGGATGTAGTCGGTCGGCTCGGCCGGCACGTCAAAGTTCACGACGTAGCGCACGTCGCTGATGTCGATGCCGCGGGCGAGCACGTCGGTTGCCACCAACACGTCAACGGTACCGTCGCGGAAGGCCGAAAGGGCACGCTCGCGCTGAGCCTGGCTGCGGTTGCCGTGAATCGCGGCGGCCTTGATGCCCTTGCGCTCCAGACGACGGCAGCAGCTGTCGGCGCGGTGCTTGGTGCGCATAAAGACGATGGTGCGCTCCGGGCCCTCCTTCTTGAGGAACTCGGGCAGCAGGTTGTTTTTGGCCTCGATGGACACCGGGAACACAAACTGGTCGACGGTGTCGGCGGTCGACGTGGCGGGCGCGATCTCCACGCGAGCCGGATCGCTCACCAGGTCGGTGATCTCGCCCACGGCCTCCTCGTCGAGCGTCGCCGAGAACAGCAGCGTCTGGCGCTCGGCCGGCGTCTCGCGCACAATGCGGCGGACGGCGGGCAAAAAGCCCATGTCGAGCATGCGGTCGGCCTCGTCGAGCACCAGGACCTTAACCTCGTCCAGGTGGCAGGCGCCCTGCTCGATCAGGTCGACCAGACGACCCGGCGTGGCAACTAGGATATCGCAACCGTACTTGAGTGCCGCGGTCTGCGGCTTGTAGCTCACGCCGCCCACGACGGTCACGGCAACGTGGCCCGTGACGTCGGCGATTTTGCTTGCGACCTCGTCGATCTGCTGGGCAAGCTCGCGCGTGGGGGTGATGACGAGCATCACGGGGCCACGGCCGTTGCCCTCGGGCTTTTTAGCACCGCGACGGCGGTTGCGGCCGCCACGCTCGCGCACGGGTTTGGGAGGAGCGATGTGCTCCAGATTGTTCATAGTCGGCAGCAAAAAGGCGGCCGTCTTGCCGGTGCCGGTCTGAGCGGCGGCAAGCAGGTCACGGCCCTCGAGCACTACGGGGATCGAGCCGGCCTGCACGGGCGTGGGCGCCGTGTAGCCCAGGTTCTCGATAGCACGAAGCATCTCGTCGGAGAGGCCCAGCTCGTCAAAGGCGGGCAGGCTCTCGGTAGCGGACTCGACGGCCTGGGCGGCATTGGCCTCATCGGCGGCATCGAAGGCAGCCTGGGTCATGGCCTCGCAGGTCTCGTCCAGAATCTCGGCGTCGGTGACGTCAGATACAGAATTACGCATATGTTGTTGTTCCTTATCTGCACGCGCAATGGGCACGGCATGCGGCCGCGCGGGCGTGCTTGGTAGTGCGCTAATACATACAAAAACAGGTGCGCACAGAGAGGACGTTGCTCAGCACGCTGGCGATCGCTTTGGCAGCCCTATCACGCGCCGTCCAGACGCAGCAGCTCTAAGCGATGGAGCAGATTCGCCGCCGGTTAGTATACCCGTGCTTCGCATGCCCCCACGTAAACCACAGATGACGAGGCGGACGAGGTGGGCCCGGCTGATTGTCTCAATCTGTAACATCTACAGGGCGAATCTTCCTCTACGTGTTACAGATCGAGACAAACGGTCGACACGGCTCACAAACGTCTCAATCTGTAACAGTTAACGAGTAAAATCGGCCCTAATTGTTATAGATCAAGACAGAGGGGGATTTCCGTCCAGTCCAAACCAAATCTCTCAGTCTTCCTGCAATTTCGAACATGTGGCCTATAATGTTGCTTTAGTTACGCTATATATTGCGCAGCCATTTAATACGTCGCCCACCGGGGCCATTAATTCCTATCGCCATATTGGCTAGGAAGCAATCAAAGGAGGTATCCGTGGCAGCAGAGACGCCTTGCTCGGTCCTCTATAACGATATTCGCTCGTTCGGCGGTCTTAAACATCTCGAGATCGCCCGAATGCTCATCAATGGAAACTCTTATCTCGGCAGTACCCTGCTCGAGAAATGCTCTTCCAACCGCTCGTATCTCACCCGTTACATCGTCCATCGCAAGCCTGACCAGTGCGCGCCCTCCATCTACAGCGACTTTACCGTCACCACGCTCAACCTTTCCTCGGCAATCTGCAGCAAGCTCGGCGGCGGCGAGTCCGCCTATCGGGCAATCGCCGAGCACTATCGCGGTCCGGCCGCCAACGAAATGATGTCGGCTCTCGCCAGCTACAAGCTGGACAGCCGCCTATATGCAAATGCCCTCAATCGCATCGACAACTTTGACGGCAATGCCGTGCGCGAGAAAAGCACGCTTTACCTTATGCTCTTTGTGGCAACGGGGGCGCTCGCCGATCCCGTTCAGGGCGTGGCCACCGTCGAGCGCTTTTGCGACAGCAAGACGGGCGAGCACTTTGGCACCACCGAAACTACCGTCGGACGTGGCTTTATGAGCAGCCTGGAGCAGCCGCGCACCGTCGCCCCCAACCTCGGTCTGCTCAGAACCCATGCCGACAACTGCGCCGGCATGCAAATCCATCCCCTCACACGCGATCCGCGCGGCACCGTGATTGGTTCTTTGCCCAAAACCTCGCCCAGCATCACCGATGTGGGCGCCGACGCATCGCGCGAGCATCTTCGCATTTGGCTTGAGGGTGAGCACTGGTACGCCCAGGGCCTTGGGTCGACCAACGGCACAGTGCTCGAATCGGGCGCGGGTGACGGCGATATTGTGATTGAGCCGCCGCGCGACCAACGCGAGCCTGGCAAGATCTATCCCCCAGTGGAAATCGAAAACAGCGACAGGCTCCATCTGGGTCTCTACACGACATTCCTTGTCATTGTGGACTAGCGCGGACGGCGATCGGAAGACGGTCGCCGTCCGTCTTTCGTCTTCTACCTTCTGCGTCGTAAACGACAATGCTCAGCGGTATACGTGGGCAGTGCGGCTATCATGGTACTTTACCGATATCCGCACTGCTCGCGTATACGTGCGGCAACCCATGCCAGACAAAGGAACGCCATGGATACTACCGATAGCGCCTATGGCGACAAACTCATCCGTCTCGATACGTTCGATACCGCCGTGGCGGTCGACCCCAGCGCCGAGGACGACGCCAAACGTCGGTTTATGACGCTTATTCTCCAGACGGCCCACCGCAACAACGGCAACATCGGGCACGTGCTGCGCGCGACCAACACGAGCGGCGAGGTCTTTGCCGTCAAGCTGCTCAAGGACAACGCTATCCTTTCCGGCCAAGCCCCCGACCGCTCCGCCGAGCAATCGGCAGCGCACCTGGCCAGCACCGCCGCGCTGTTCGAGGAGTACCGTCATCTGTGTACCGTCTCGCACCTGCGCGGATTTCCGCGCGTCTATGGCTACGGATCGTGCGAGGATGACCCTCTCATCCTCATGGAGTGGGTCGAGGGCACCTCGCTCAAGCAGGCGCTGCCCCTGCTTCCGCACGACGCCTCGGGCGGGCTGACCACCCAGATGGTCGCCGCCGTCGGAAACGCCGTGCTTCGTGCGCTCTTGATGACCCAAGCCCTCGTGAATCCGGTCATCCATCGCGACCTGTCGCCTGCCAATATCATGTTCCGCACCACCAGCCGAACGCTCGAGCAGCAGATTGCTGATTGTTCCTTTGACCCCTGCCTCATCGACATGGGCTCCGCGACCATGGCTCTCGGCGACGACACGATCACCCGGCGCGCCGACATCTGGCGTTTTGCCACGCCCGCATACGCCGCGCCCGAGATGCTCACGCAGGATATCGAAGGCATCGCGGCCCTTCGCCGTTCGCCGGCAATCGGCGTCTATGCGCTTTCGAGCATTCTGTACCAGCTCTACAGCGGTCGCAAACCGTTTGACTTTGAGTCGACGGACGCCGCTGCAACCGGCTCGTTCTATCTCGTAAAGACCAAGACCAAGCCGGCACCGCTCGAGCCGCGCTGCGAGGGCGATGAGGCGCTCGTCCAGATCATCATGAAGGGTCTCTCAGTCGAGCAGTGCGATCGTCCCACCGAGCAGCAGATGCTCGAGGTGCTCTCGGCATACCTCACCGACGCCGAATCCGAAGGCCGCGAGGGCGCGGGCAGTGACACCGCAATTGACATCGACTCCGGTACGCACCTTAAGGTCGACGTCGCCGGCGAGCGCGCGAGAGAGATCCTGGAGCAGGCCCGGCACGATGCCATGACCCGCCGCCGCTTTATTATCGGTGGCGTTGTCGCAGCCGTTGCGGGGCCTGTCTCTTATACACATCTCCGAGC
>UQVD01000117.1 GCA_900544385.1 uncultured Collinsella sp. | reverse complement strand
CTGCATATCGTCGGCAGCGTCAGATGTGTATAAGAGACAGTGCCAAGACACTCAACAACACGCCGCTCAAGGAGTATTTGGACGATAATCTTTCGTCGCTTGTTACCGTGGCATCGAAGTACGTGTCTCAGATCGCTGCCGAGCTTGGCCGCGGTGTGTTCCCGCTCATCACCAATACGGCCTCGCAGTTGTTCGTGATCTTCCTTGGTCTGGTGCTTGCGTACTGGATGGCCTGCGACTACCCTCGCATGCACCACGAGATTTGCACCATCATCGGTCAGGATAAGGAGACCTCGTACCGCTTTATGGTCGCCATCCTTTCTCGCTCTGTCGGCGGCTACATGCGCGGTATGGTCGTGACGTCCATCTGCGGTGGTTTCCTCGCCTTTATCGGTTTTATGATCATCGGCCATCCGTATGCGGCGCTCATGGCTATCTTTACCGGCATCATGCATTTGGTTCCGGTCGTCGGCCCTTGGGTGAGCGCAGCAATCGCCACAGTGCTCGGTTTCATGTTCAGCCCCATGTTGGCGTTATGGACGCTCGTCGTGACGATGGTCGCGCAAAACGTCACCGATAACGTGATTTCGCCTAAGGTTATGCAGAGCTCTGTACAGGTGCATCCTATCATGAGCCTCACGGCGCTCGTTATTGGCTCGGCACTCATGGGCCCCATCGGCATGATTATTCCCATCCCGCTTTGTGCGGCCCTCAAGGGTATCTTCGTGTACTACTTCGAGAATGAGACCGGCCGCCAGCTTGTGGCCTATGACGGCGCCGTGTTTAAGGGCACACCGTACCGCGATGCCGATGGCAACCCGGTCGCCGCCTACGACGCGCTCGGCGACGACACCTTCATCTACGAGTCTGAGCTTATCGGTAACGAGACTGCGCCCGAGGCCAAGGCCATGCCCAAGCCCGAGCTCGATAATCCCTGGATCAAGCTCTCGGGCCTGCAGCCCGATGCGACGGGCTTCTTCAAGAACCCCTTCGCTAAGGACGATGACTCCAACTCGGACGACGATACCAAAACCGGCATCGACGGCTCCATGGACGATGACGACAACTAGCGGGGTAATTCGGGTTAACATTCATACGCGCTAACATGCAATTTCGCTGAAGGGCCGGCATTGTACCGGCCCTCTTTTTTGCACTTGCGCGGTGGGATGGTAATATCGTTACGTTTGAACTGTTTCGATGTGAAACCGAGGAGATTCCCTCTATGAGTGCTGACTACCCGTCAATGACTACGGCCGAGATTCGCTCCAAGTTCCTCAACTTCTTTGAGGAGCGCGGTCTTAAGCTCTATCCTTCTTCGTCCCTCGTCCCCGACGATCCTTCGCTGCTGCTTGCCAACGCCGGCATGAACCAGTTTAAGGAGTACTACCAGGGCAAGAAGACCATGAAGGAGATCGGCGCTATCTCCTGCCAGAAGTGCGTCCGCACCAACGACATCGATTGCATCGGCGAGGACGGCCGTCACCTGTCCTTCTTCGAGATGCTCGGCGACTTCTCCTTTGGCGGCGTCTCCAAGCAGCAGGCTTGCGCCTGGGCCTTTGAGCTCATCACCAAGGAGTTCAAGCTGCCGCTCGACCGCCTGTACTTTACCGTCTTTACCGAGGACGACGAGACCCACGACGTGTGGCGTTCTCTGGGCGTTGCCGAGGACCACATCTCCCGCCTGGGCGAGGACGACAACTTCTGGGCCGCTGGCCCCACTGGCCCCTGCGGTCCCTGCTCCGAGATCTACTTTGACATGGGCGAGGAGGTCGGCTGCGGTAGTCCCGACTGCAAGCCCGGCTGCGACTGCGACCGCTTCCTGGAGTTCTGGAACCTCGTCTTTACCCAGTACGATCGCCAGGAGGACGGCTCCATGCCGGAGCTGCCGCACCGTAACCTCGATACGGGCATGGGCCTTGAGCGCATGGCTGCTGTCATGCAGCACAAGACCGCCAACTACGACGGCGATCTGATGCAGCATCTCATCAAGCTGGGCGAGGAGATCAGCGGTAAGACCTATGACGCCGACGATTACTCCGGTGCTAGCCGTTCTCTGCGCATCATCGCCGACCACTCCCGTGCCGTCGACTTTATGATCTCGGACGGCATCCTGCCCGGTAACGAGGGCCGCGAGTACGTCCTGCGCCGCCTGCTCCGCCGTGCCGTGTTCCACGGCCGCCTGCTGGGCATCGAGGGCGCCTTCCTGACTAAGTTCATCGACGAGGTCAACGCTCAGATGGGCGAGGCCTATCCCGAGCTGCTCAAGAACGTCGCGCTCGTTAAGGGTATTGTCGCCTCCGAGGAGGAGCGCTTCTCCACGACGCTCGACAACGGCCGTGTTTACCTGGACGAGGCCCTGGCCGCGCTCGCCGACGGCGCCGTCCTTCCGGGCGACGTTGCCTTTAAGCTGCACGACACCTTTGGTTTCCCCATTGACCTGACTGTCGAGATCGCCGGCGCTGCTGGCCACGACGTCGACATGGACGGCTTCACCGCCTGCATGGAGGACCAGAAGGCCCGCGCTCGTGCCAACGCCAAGGGCGATGCCTGGGGCAGCTTCAACGACGTGTGGGTCGAGCTTTCCGACAAGGTCGTCGCGACCGAGTTCGACGGCTATGACAACGATGCGATCGAGGGTGCCAAGGTTGTCGCCATCGTTCGCAACGGCGAGTCCGTCGAGTCCGCTGCCGCCGGCGAGGACGTCGAGGTCGTGCTCGACCGCACCCCGTTCTACGCCGAGATGGGCGGCCAGCAGGGTGACGCCGGCGAGCTTTCCGCCGAGGGCGTTGTTCTGACCGTTGCCGATACCAAGAACCACAACGGCCTGTATGCCCATGTCGCACACGTTGCCGAGGGCACGCTGACCGTCGGTGCTACCGTGACCGCCGTGCTCGACGCCGAGCGCCGTGGTTTCCTGCGCCGCAACCACACCGCCACCCACCTGCTCGACGCTGCGCTTAAGCAGGTCCTGGGCGAGCATGTCTCCCAGGCCGGCTCGCTGGTGACGCCCGAGCACCTGCGCTTTGACTTCACGCACTTCGAGGCCCTGTCCTCCGAGCAGCTCAAGGCTGTTGAGGATCTGGTCAACCAGCAGATCTTCGCTTCCAAGCCGGTCGTGACCCGCGTCATGGGCATCGACGAGGCCAAGGCCGCCGGCGCTGTCGCCCTCTTTGGCGAGAAGTACGGCGATGTCGTTCGCGTCGTCTCCGTGGGCGCCGAGGACCAGCCGTTCTCCCGCGAGCTCTGCGGTGGTACGCATGCCGCCAACACCGCCGAGATCGGCCTGTTCAAGATCATTTCCGAGTCCTCCACGGGCTCGAATGTCCGCCGCATCGAGGCTGTGACCTCCAAGGGCGCTCTCGATTACATGGCCGACCGCCTGGCGCTCGTTGACGCCGCCGCCGCTGCGCTCAAGTGCCGCGCCGACGAGGTTCCCGCCCGCGTGGAGAACCTGCAGGCCGAGCTGCGCGAGACTTCCAACAAGCTCAAAAAGGCTCTGACCGGTGGCTCCTCCGACGCCATTTCCAGTGCCATCGAGGATGCCGTCGAGCTCGGCGGCTACAAGCTCGTCGTCGCCGAGCTCCAGGGCCTTGAGGCTGCCGACCTGCGCAACGTATGGGATACCGTGCATCAGAAGGTCGCCGGCCCTGTCGCTTGTGTCGTCGCCAGCGTGACTGAGAAGGGCACTCCGGCCCTGCTCGCTGCCGGCTCCGATGACGCCGTGAAGGCCGGGTTCCACGCCGGTAACGTGATCAAGCAGATCGCGGGCCTGGTCGACGGTCGCGGTGGCGGTCGTCCCAACATGGCCCAGGCCGGTGGCAAGAATGCTGCCGGCATCGCCGATGCCCTCGCGGCCGCTAAGACCGCGCTCGGCGCCTAAGAATCTAAGAAGTCGCTGTGGTTGCGCTCGCGCTGGACATAGGGGAGACCAGGATTGGCATCGCCGTCTCGAGCCGTGATGGCAAGATGGCGATGCCTGTCAAGGTGCTTCCGGCTGCCGAGGTCACCGGTATGGCCAAGACGTTCCGCTACCTGGTTGAGGACTATGAGCCCGACATCCTGGTAAGCGGACGTCCCCTGACCATGGCCGGTGAGCCCGGCCCTCAGGCCGAGCGCGTTGCCGCTGTGGCGCAAAAGATTGCCGACGAGCTCGATCTTCCGTTGGAGTTTGAGGACGAGCGTCTGTCCTCGCAAGAGGCCAAGCGTATCCTGCGCGAGCAGGGACTCAACGAAAAGCAGATGAGGGGCAAGATCGACATGATTGCCGCCAGCCTGTTTTTGCAGACGTGGCTCGATCGTAAAAACGAGGAGGTTTCGCATGCCTAGTGCTTCCGATCCGCGCCAGCCGAATCGTACACAGCAGCCGGCGTCGCGCCGTGCCCAGCCTGGCCAGCGTCCGGCACAGCCGACGCAGCGCGCAGCTCAGCCTGCCGCGCGCCCGGCGCAGTCCTTCTCTCGTTCGGCCCAACCTGTTCAACGGACGGGTCAGCAGCCTTCTGCTCGTTCGGTTCAGCATTCGGCTTCTCACGCGGCTCAGCAGCCCACTGCTCGTACGGCCCAGCCTGCAGGCGGCACCCGCTTTAAGCAGCAGGCACCTACCCAGCGAACGCAGGCCCCCCAATCGTATTCGCATCACGCTCGTGGTTCGCATGGCGTTGCTCCGGCGACCCGCTCGAGCTACAACACGCATGCTCGTCGCGGTGCTCAAAAGAAAAGCTCCCCGGTGCCTATGATCTGTCTCTTATACACATCTCCGAGCCCACGAGACCGATCAGTAT
>UQVD01000116.1 GCA_900544385.1 uncultured Collinsella sp. | reverse complement strand
ACGAGATACTGATCGGTCTCGTGGGCTCGGAGATGTGTATAAGAGACAGAACGTAACCCCTTCACAACCTGCCCAAAGGTCCTACAGAAGTTCTCGACAAGCCCCTCCCCCATAGCAACAAAATACGGGCGCCCACATCAGCAGGCGCCCGTAAAGTGAAAACGATTTATCAATAAATGGCCAAAACGGCTTCAGCCAAATCCCTACTTTACCCCGTGGCCCATCTCGACGACCTTAGTCAGTGACCCAACCACACCCTCGTCAGCCACGAGCTGTGCCTCGGCGCGATCAAGCTGCACGGCAACGGCGGCAGGGGCGGTGCCGCCCTCGGTCGTGCGCGCGGCGACAATCGACGGGATGTCGAGCGCCTCGGTAATGTCGCGCTCAAAGAGCGGGCTTGCCTCCTGGAACACCTCAAACGGCAGGTCCTCAAGATTGCAGCCGCGCTTCTCGCACATCAGGACCAGATGGCCCACCACGGCATGTGCCTCGCGGAACGGCAGGCCACGCTTGGCCAGGTAATCGGCAACATCGGTGGCGGCAAGGTGCCCCACGCCGCACTCGCGCGCCATGGCATCCTCGTTGACGGTCCAAGTCGAAATCATTCCGGCCATAACGGACAGGCACTGCATGAGCGTATGGGCGGTATCGAGCGCGCCCTCCTTGTCCTCCTGCAAGTCCTTGTTATAAGCAAGCGGCAGGCCCTTCATGGTTACCAGCAGCTGCACCAGGTTGCCGTACACGCGACCGCTCTTGCCGCGGATAAGCTCGGCAAAGTCGGGGTTCTTCTTCTGCGGCATGATAGACGAGCCGGTGGAGTAGGAGTCTGAAAGCGTGATAAAGCCAAATTCGGAGCTCGACCACAGCACGATCTCCTCGGAAATACGCGACAGGTGCATCGCCATGACGGATCCGGCGTAATGCAGATCGAGCAGGAAATCACGGTCGGAAACCGCATCGAGCGAGTTGGGAATCACGCCCGCAAAGCCAAGTTCAGCAGCCGTCATCTGGCGATCGAGCGGATAGCTCGTACCGGCAAGCGCGGCAGCACCCAGCGGGCAGTTGTCGGCGGCATCAAAGGCGGCCTTCAGGCGCGTAAAGTCGCGTGCGAACATCCAGGAATACGCCAGCAGATGATGCGAGAGCAGCACGGGCTGAGCGTGCTGCATATGCGTGTAGCCCGGCAGAATCACCTTGTCGTACTTCTTGGCCGCATCCACCAGCACATGGCGCAGCTCAAGATTGGCCTCCATGAGCTCCTTGGCCAGCGCCTTGACGCCCAGGCGCGTATCGGTCGCCACCTGGTCGTTGCGCGAACGCCCAGTATGCAAGCGCTTGCCAGCCTCGCCGATGCGACGCGTCAGCTCGCTCTCGATGGACATATGAATGTCCTCATCGTTGATATCGAAGGTGAGGTTGCCGGCATCGATATCCTGTTCGATTCCGGTAAGGCCCTTGGCAATCGCCTGCTCGTCCTCGGCACTGATGATGCCCTGGGCGGACAACATCTTGGCATGCGCCTTAGAGCCGGCGATATCCTGCTTATAGAGATGTTTGTCGACCGGCAGCGACGCGCCAAACTCCTGCGTGACCTCGGCCACGCCCGCCTCAAAACGACCGCCCCAAAGAGCCATGGAACCGTCTCCTTTCTCCAAATACCAAAACAAGCGCCCAAAGCAATGCGCCATATCGCTAAAGCGATTTTTCAACCGCTAGTTTTACACATTCCCCACCGTGTGCGAAGCCATGTAGCTAATTTGCAAAGAAGTGACGCGCCATGCACTTGGCGCCCAACGTCTCCCTCCGGATGTTGCCCTGCGAACCATCGATCCAGGCCTTCAGGCTCATAGGGACGTCCTCGACCCTTGCAGCATCGAACTCGGGCGCGAGGGCAAGTAAAGCATGCGCGATAGCATTGAACATAATGGATACTCCTCATATATATATATAGGCGCAGAGCCGCCAAATTGATAGAAGGAGCCCCGCCGGACAACCCCGGCGGGGCTCGGACTCAGCCGCAGACGCGGCATCATATATGCGGGCGGAACGTAGGGGCCACCGATGTTAAGAAGTGTCAGCAAGCATAACGAAAGGTAGGGACCCCGTGCGCCCGTTATGTATCACGCGGATGGGCCGCGCGGATACCAAGGGAAGGAGGCGCTAGGCCTGGGCGGCAGCAGAGCTGGGGCCCTGGACCTTTGCCCACGTCTTGAGCGACAGCGTATCGATCTCGATAAAGCCGGCGCTGGCCTTCTCGTCAAACGTGGTGTCGCGGTCGTAGGTAGCCAGACCGTAGTCGTAGAGGCTGAAGGGGCTCTTGCGGCCGACGACATGGCAGTTGCCCTTAAAGAACTTCAGACGGACAGTGCCGGTCACGAACTTCTGGGTATCGGCCATAAAGGCATCGAGCGCGTTTTTGAGCGGGCTGTACCACTGGCCGTTGTACACGGCGGTGGCCCAATCCTGCTCGAGCTTGATCTTGGTCTTGAGCAGGTCGCCCTCGACGCAGATGTCCTCGAGCGCCTTGTGGGCGGTGATGAGCGTCAGGGCGCCGGGAACCTCGTAGCACTCGCGGCTCTTAAGGCCCACCAGGCGATCCTCGACCAGATCGAGACGGCCAAAGCCATTGTCGCCGGAGATCTTGTTGAGGGCGATGACGATCTCAGAGAGCTTCATCTTCTTGCCGTCTACGGCGACGGGCTTGCCGGCCTCAAACTCAATCTCGGTGTAGGTCGGGGTGTCCGGCGTGTCCTCGGGATTCTTGGTCATAACCCAGGCGTCGTCGAGCGACTCGTTCCAGGGATCCTCCAGGTGGCCGCACTCAATGGCACGACCCCACAGGTTGTCGTCGATGGAGTAGGGGTTGTCGTTGGCACCCTCGGGAACCGGCACGTTGTGGGCGTGAGCATAGGCGACCTCGTCGGGACGGCACTTCAGGTCCCACTCGCGAACCGGGGCGATAACCTTGAGCTCAGGGTCGAGGGCCTTGACGGCGGCCTCAAAACGGACCTGGTCGTTACCCTTGCCGGTGCAGCCGTGGGCGACGTAGGTCGCGCCAAACTCGTGGGCGACCTCAACAAGCTTCTTGGCAAGCAGCGGGCGAGACAGGGCAGAGAGCAGCGGATACTTGCTCTCGTACATGGAGTTTGCTGCGATGGCTTTGGTCAGGAACTCATCGGAGAACTCGTCGCGCAGGTCGAGCACCTGGCAATCGAGAACGCCCAGGTCGAGTGCCTTCTGCTTCTTGGCATCCAGTCCGGTCTCTTCCTGGCCCACGTTGCCGCAGACGCAAACGACATCGAGATTCTTCTCGTCCTGGAGCCACTTGACACATACGGATGTATCAAGACCACCGGAATATGCGAGAACGACTTTTTCCTTGCTCATGGCTGTTTCCTTTCGCCCTTGGTAGCTAGTTAGAACATCGGTCAGTTGCAAGTCATTTCGAGGTCAAAAACCGTGCAATATCAGGTTAAATAGCAAAAAGCAGCACATACATGCCCTAGAAACATGCAGCAATTTCGTGCTAAAACCCAACGACCTCAAAATGACTCTGTTGAGGCAATTCGCCCCATGCGGACAGAGACGATTGTTATCGTCGTCGGGAAATTGCGCGCTGGCGTCGGATGGCATTGTCTGCAGTGGTGATGATCTTTACGAACTGCATCTGCCTCTCCTTTCACCTATCGCCGGGCGCAATTCTAATATCGTAAACGGTACCTTTTCCTCGGTAAGCGGTTGTTTTTCCGTCTCCGTTTTCGATGGTCGCTATATTACGCTAAAGTGCCCGCAGCACAAGCGACAAATTCAAATTTCTGAAAAGTTTTTTCAGTACTTTGTGAAGCGTGGTGCAAATACGCTCCGTTCCTGCGAAAATACGCTCGACTACGAGTTGATGGTTATAACGTCTGAAACAATCTCGAAACGAAAGGGTCGCTTTTATGCAAACTTACGAATCGGACGCCAACATCGGCAACATTAAGATTCTCGCCGTCGATATGGACAAGACGCTGCTGACCGACGAGCGTGTGCTACCCCAGGGTCTTGATGAGCGCCTGGACAAGCTCGCCGACGCCGACATCGTATTCTGCCCCGCCAGCGGACGTCCCGCCCCCAAGCTCGAGGAGATGTTCGAGGGCGTCAAGAACCGCCTCGCCTTTTGTCCCGACAACGGAGCGTGCGTGATCTATCGCGGCAGCTATATCTATAAGAGCACTATTGACGTGGAGCTGTATCAGCAGGTCTTGAGCCGTGCCTCGGAGGATCCGCGCGCTGTCCCCGTCCTTTGCTGCTTCGACGAGTTCTACGTGCTTGCCCGCGACCATCAATACCACGACGAGATCAGCGTCTACTACAACACAATCAACTACGTCGACAGCTTTGATGGCATTGATTTCGAGTCCAACAAGATTTCGGTCTTCTTCCCCGGCTACGACGCCGAGCCCGCGTTTCGCGAGACCTATAGCCCCGAGTTCTCGGACAAGCTCTACGTCACCAACGCCGGACGCGAGTGGATCGACTTTATGAACCTGGGCGTCGACAAGGGCGCCGGCGTCGCGCACCTGTGCGAGCACTTGGGCATCGATATTGCCGACGCCGCCGCCGTGGGCGATACGTACAACGACATCCCCATGCTGGAGCGCGTCGGTCACAGCTTTATCGTGGACAATGCCGAGGAGCACATGAACGCGCACGCCAAGTGGCGCATTCCGAGCAACAACGACGGGGGCGTACTGACGCTCATCGACGCCATCCTGGCGGCTCGTTAACGTGGTTCGTCGGACCTGGCCGGGCGA
>UQVD01000115.1 GCA_900544385.1 uncultured Collinsella sp. | reverse complement strand
TTTTTTAGGTAGGCCACCTCGGTCTCGAGCCTTCGGCAGCGCTCCTCGAGCTCCTCCTCGCGGGTCCGCGGCCTCGCCTTGGAACCGCTCGGCCGGCCCTTGGGCCTCGGGCGCAGGGCCTCCGCGCCGCCCCGGCGGTAGAGCGCGCACCATCTCTTGAGCGGCGACATCGACATTATGCCGAACGCCGCCATCGCCTCGGCCTTCGTCATGCCGCCGTCGACGACGGCGGAGGCGGCGGCGACCCTCTGCTCGTATGTGTACCTGCCCTGCTTTCCGTCCATGCGCAGCAGCACCTCGCTCCCGAATGCGCGGTATATCTCCTGCCATCTTCTCACGGCTTCCGCGGGAAGCGAAAGGGTAATCGCGGCAGATTTATACCCGTGCCCGAGCTCGAAGAGCCCTATGGCCGCCTTCCTGGCCTCGACATCATGCTTCACTCTCAAATCAACGCGCATAAAGAAAGCCTCCCATTTCTCATGTCCAAGAAATGGGAGGCAGTTCAACCCAGGGAAACGGGCCTCTTTAACTGCAAAAATTCAAGCAACAGCACCGCCGCCTCTTGAACCACATAGCCATCAATGCCCAGACAACACCAGCAAGCCGCATTCCACAAGGGATAGATTTAAATTAGATAAACGCGCCTTTACGGATGATTTTTGGACGAAGTGGTCCCGGTGCCGGCGGGCTGTTTGGTAGTCGAGCGATCCCGCAGGCAAAGCCGAGGACCAGCGAGACACCAAACAGCCCGCCGGCACCGGGACCGCATCGCGGCACCAAAAAAGCGCCCGTGCGCTCGATGGATTCGGATGCCCGACAGAGGCTCCTTATGGCTGCTTCCTTCCGGACCTGACCAGATTCGGAACATGTCGTCATCCGAACCCATCGAACGCGCTAGGCGCTCGGTATATCTTACCTGCTCCCGCCCACCAGAGCAAGGTAGCTAATTTGGGACGGGGCTTTTTTGACTACTTTTTGACTGGTGGGGCATCAGGGTGGCGAAAGTAGTCAAGGAAGCCCCGTCCTAAATAGACTGATCTGGTGCTGTGCCACGAAAAGGGCCCATCTACTACGTTTAGGTCGCAGGGGTCGACCATAGCCGACTTTTTCGAAAATCGGCAAGCTTTCTACCTGCGGTTTTGTTTTTGCAAATTCCGGGATGGTCGAGGGTGGCCGGCTTAACGTAGTAGATGGTCGCATTTCGTGGCAAACGGTCCGACCCAAGACCCAAGGCAGCCAACCTCGAATGACCATTCTCGAAGTTGCGGTGGAATACGGACTGAATTGGCCCCTTAAAGGCAAAAACACTCCGTATTCCACCGCAACTTATAGGGAGATAGGCCTTAGAGGCGAGCGAGGTCGTAGGATTGGGCGGCTGCCTCGCCGGCACAGATGAGGTTGGTTGTGGCTTCTTGCGAATCGAGTGCCCGTTCCAGGTCCATGGGCTTGCGGCAAATCGGCAAAACCAAGTCAATACCCTGCCCATATACCGCGTCCAGGTTGACGGCGCGACCGCCCACGACGGCGACCACCGGCTTGCCATATCGCTTGGCGCGGCGAGCCACACCCACCGGTGCCTTACCGGCGGCGGACTGCTCGTCCATATTGCCCTCGCCCGTTATGACCAGGTCGACATCACGCATGCGTTCGTCAAACCCAATCAGATCGAGCACCGTCTCCACACCCGAGCGTAACTCCACACCGAGCGCCAGCAGCGCGGCACCCAAGCCACCTGCCGCGCCCGCGCCAGGCACGCCGAGCACCGAGCCAAATGTCCGTGCGCCCTCGGGCGTGCGCAACAACCCCTGGGCTCGAGCTCTGGCAATCGCCGCATCGAGCAAGCGACCGTAGCCGACCATCCAGCTGTCGTACTTGCCCAGCGCCTCGGCATCATCCGTCGGCAGACCCTTCTGTCCGCCGAACACCGCAAGCGCGCCGCGACGCCCTACGAGCGGATTCTCGACATCGGAGAGCACAACGATGCGAGCGCCATCCAAAGCCTGCAGCGCCGGCGCCAAATCAACGCTCGCCACGTGTTCAAGGCCCGCAAGACCGGGGGCGACATCGCAGTCCTGATCATCGACCACACGCGCGCCCAGCGCCTGCAGCATGCCGGCGCCACCGTCGTTGGTGGCGCTGCCGCCCAGACCAATATAGATAGTCTTTGCGCCCGTGCGAACCGCGCGAAGCATGAGCTCGCCCACGCCATAGGTCGAAGCCGCAAGCGCCGCCGATTCTGTACAGGGCGAGTACCCAATACCCGCCGCCTCGGCCATCTCGATGACCGCGGACTCGCGCTCGCCGTCCACCAGCATCCGGGCAGACGCGCGGTCGCCCAAGGGGCCTGCGACATCGCAGGTTGAGAGCTCACCGCCGCACGCGGCAACGGCATCGAGCGTCCCCTCACCGCCATCCGCCAGCGGCAATGTGCACACCTCGGCATCGGGCCAAACGCGGCGCACGCCTTCGGCAACCGCCGCCTCCGCCTGCGCACTCGAAACGCTGCCCTTAAAGGAGTCGATCGCCAGCAGCACACGGCGGGGCCGGCGGCACGCAGGACCAAAGTCAACCACCGTGCCAGCATCCTCACCGACACCTGCAAGCGCTGCGGCGTGAGCGGCGTGTGCTTCAAGATCAGCCCCACAACCGCAATCAGCGCCGCCCGCTCCGCGCAGACCGCCAAAATAGCTACTCAGCAGCTCACGGCATTCATCCGCCAGGACCCCAGCCGTCACGTTAAACCGATGATTCAGGCGCGAGTCGGCATTCAAATCGTATAGGGATCCCAGCGCGCCCGCCTTGGCATCGGCCGCGCCATACACACAGCGTCCAACGCGCGCGTTGACCATAAGCCCCGCACACATGCAGCAAGGCTCGAGCGTTACATAGACCGTGCAATCGGAAAGGCGCCAGCGGCCAAGCGCCTGGGCGGCAGCGCACAGGGCCGCGAACTCTGCATGAGCCGAAGGATCCTGATCGAGCTCGCGACGATTATGCGCCCGCGCGACAACCTCGCCGTCGCGCACCACTACGGCTCCGATGGGCACCTCGCCCACCGCCGCGGCGGCTCGCGCCTCCGCCAGCGCCTCGCGCATGAACTTCTCGTCGATTTCGGTGATCGTCATCGTTCGCCTTCCCTGTTGCAAATTCAAAACGATGCTATCATTACGACTCACGGAGAGATGGCAGAGCGGTTGAATGCGGCGGTCTTGAAAACCGTTGAGCGCGAGAGCGTTCCGGGGGTTCGAATCCCCCTCTCTCCGCCACTTTTAGTGATGCACCGGTGTCATAGTCCGCTCAAACAGTGCATCGACCACGTCGGCTATCTCAGGTCGACGCTCAAGATCGTGGCCCGATTCCCACCATATCGTGAAAAGTCGAATAATACCGCCGGCGACAAACTCAGACGTCGTCTCGAGTGACACGGGGGCCAGGGCATCCTCGGCAAGCACGTTCATCACACGCTCGCGGATGGAGCGGGCAATGCGGTCGCAAATAACATTGGTCAACATGCCCGACATGCTGCTTGCCAAAATGTTATCCATGAGCTGCTCGTGCGCAAGAATCAAATCCATGGCATCGTCCAAAATCGCGTGCCGAAGCGCGTGCACGTCCTCGGCAGACACCGCGCCGGCCTCATCGGGCTGTTTTTGCGGCAAGCCCGACATGAGCTCATCGATATAAAAGGCAAAGTAATCGTTCTTGTCGCGAAAGTGCTTGTAGAACGTCGTGCGGCGAATCATGGCCCGGTCGCACAGCATGGCGACCGTCAGGTCCTCAAACCGATGCTCCTCGAGAAGCTCGGTGAAGGCATCGAACAGGGAGCGGTAGGTTTTCTTAATGCGAAGGTCCACTGGTATCGCCATCCTCAGGGCAAAGACAACACTCGTCAATCTGTCGCATATCTTACACCTGTACCTCGCGCGCTTTGCCCCGGTGCCGGCCCCGCCGAAAACACAACGCTTGCCGGAAAGTTCGGCACGGCAAAACGTTGCGGGTATACTAGTAGCGTTATACCAACGGCAGCTGGCGCATGCCGCCGCGGCCATTCGAAACGGAGACATCATGCTTCCCGTCATCATCGGCATCGTTGTTGTCATTGTGATTGCCTGCGCCATCGCCGGCATCTACAACAACATGGTCACCAAGCGTAACCGCATCGATAACGCCTGGCAGAACATCGATACGCAGCTGCAGCGCCGCAACGACCTGATCCCCAACCTGGTCGAAACCGTCAAGGGCTATGCCAAGCACGAGCAGGAGACGCTCTCCGCCGTGATCAGCGCGCGTAACACCGCCGTCAAGGCCACCACGCCCGAGGCCAAGATGGAAGCCGACAACGTGCTGACCGGCGCACTGCGCCAGCTCTTCGCTGTGGCCGAGGCCTATCCCGATCTTAAGGCAAACACCAACTTTACGCAGCTGCAGGCATCGCTCGAGGACACCGAGAACAAGATTAGCTATGCACGCCAGAGCTACAACGACTGCGTGCTCAGCTACAACAACGCCATTCAGACGTTCCCGGCTGTCATCTTTGCTGGCATCTTCCAGTTTAAGGAGCGCCAGGGCTTCGAGGCCGCCGAAGCAGCCCGTCAGGCCCCGACCGTCAAGTTCTAGTAGTTTGGCAGCGCATCCTTAATCGGCCAAATGCATAAACCGCCCCGTCGAATGCATACTTCGACGGGGCGGTTTCCTTTTTCGCGAAGGTCCCCCTCTAAGCGCCGTGCATTTTTAGGAGTATTCAACATAACCAAGAGCTTCGGGCGCCACGATAAATGCCAAAGACCGCGAATATCCCTGCAAATCAACCGCTGTCAGCCCATAACCCCGCCCATCATCCGTAGAAAACATCGAGAAATCCCGATTTTTTGCCCGAGGTCGGTATGCAGGGGCCTTCGATTGCAGAATACTCGCAAAAATGCACGTCGTCACCACCCCCACACGGCGCGAACCAAAACAAAAGGGCGACCCTCCTTTCCGGCGCACTCCGCAGGACGCAAGAAGCCCTCGCCGCACGAAGTGCGCAGCGAGGGCTTCT
>UQVD01000114.1 GCA_900544385.1 uncultured Collinsella sp. | reverse complement strand
CTACACACTGCATATCGTCGGCAGCGTCAGATGTGTATAAGAGACAGCTACAGCCGCATGGCGCGTGAGGCCGAGGAGTACAGCCGCGAGAAGGTGCTCGAGGAGGCCCGCGCCGCCGTCGAGGAGGCCTCTCGCGAGTCCACCGGTCGCCGCAAGAAGCGCAAGGAGAAGCGCGAGCGCGAGGCTGCTAAGGCTCAGGAGGAGCGCAAGATTGAGGAGGCGCTGGCCCAGGGCGTGAACCCCGAGGAGCTCGACGCCATCAAGGTCTCCCAGGGCGTTACCGTCCAGGAGCTCGCCGAGGCGCTCGACGTCCCGGCCAACGACATCATCAAGCGCCTGTTCCTGCTGGGTACGCCGCTCACGATGACGCAGTCCATGTCCGACGACCTCGTCGAGCTCGTTGCCGACGACCTGGGCCGTCAGATCAAGATCATCACCCCCGAGGAGGAAAACACCTTCTCGTTCTATGACGATCCCGCCGACCTTAAGCCGCGCGCCCCGGTCGTCACCGTCATGGGTCATGTCGACCACGGCAAGACGTCGCTGCTCGACGCCATCCGTCACACCGGCGTCGCCGCCGGCGAGGCGGGCGGCATTACCCAGGCCATCGGCGCTTCGCAGGTCATGATCAACGATCGCAAGATCACCTTCATCGATACCCCTGGTCACGCCACCTTTACGGCTATGCGTGCCCGCGGCGCCAAGGTGACCGACATCGTCATCCTGATCGTGGCCGCCGACGACGGCGTCATGCCTCAGACCATCGAGTCGATCAACCACGCCAAGGCCGCCGGCGTACCCATCGTCGTCGCCGTCAACAAGATCGATAAGCCGGGCGCCAACCCCGACCGCGTGCGCCAGGAGCTCACCGAGTACGGCATCATCCCCGAGGAGTGGGGCGGACAGAACATGTTCGTCAACATCTCGGCCAAGCAGAAGATCGGTATCGACGACCTGCTCGAGACCGTGCTGCTCCAGGCCGACGTGCTCGAGCTCAAGGCCAACCCGGACACCTTTGCCTCCGGTAACGTCCTCGAGGCCAAGCTCGACAAGGGCCGCGGCTCGGTTGCCACGGTTCTCGTGACTCGCGGTACCCTGCACGTGGGCGATACGCTGGTCGCCGGCCTTACCTACGGCCGCGTCCGCGCCATGCTCGATCCCAAGGGCAACGCCGTCACCGAGGCCGGCCCCTCCGACGCCGTCGAGATCCTGGGCCTGCAGTCCGTGCCCAACGCCGGTGACGAGTTCCGCGTGTTCGAGGACGAGCGCGAGGCTCGCGCCCTGGCCGATGAGCGTTCGCTCAAGGCACGTATCGAGGAGCAGAGCCGCGTGAAGCACGTCACGCTCGAGAACCTCTTCGAGACCATCGCCGACGCCGAGGTCAAGGAGCTCAACCTGATCATCAAGGCCGACGTCCAGGGTTCCATCGAGGCCCTTCAGGACTCGCTCGACAAGATGGATCAGTCCGAGGTCCGCATCAACACGATCCACTCCGCCGTCGGTGCCATCAACGAGACCGACGTCGTCCTGGCCGACGCCTCCAACGCCATCATCATCGGCTTTGGCGTGCGTCCCGACGGCAAGGCCCGCTCCGCTGCCGAGCGCGAGGGCGTCGAGATCCGTTGCTACGACGTCATCTACAAGTGCCTCGAGGAGCTCGACGCTGCCCGCATCGGCATGCTCAAGCCCACCGAGGTCGAGGTCTCCACGGGTACCGCGACCGTCCTGGACACCTTCAAGGTGCCCAAAGTCGGTATCGCCGCCGGTGTTCGCGTCGAAGAGGGCGAGATCGCCGCGACCGATTCCGTGCGTCTGGTGCGCGACGGCATCGTGGTCTTCAACGGCAAGATCGCCTCGATGCGCCACTACAAGGACGAGGCCAAGAGCCTCAAGAGCGGTTCCGAGGGCGGCATTGGCCTGGAGAACTTCCAGGACATCAAGCCCGGCGACCAGATCGAGGGTTACCGCATCGACCAGGTTGCCCGTACCGAGTAGGGGGTAGCGCTATGAAGCAAACGCAGGCAACCCGCCGTTTGGGCGAGCAGCTTCGCGAGAAGCTTGGTTATATCCTGCTCTTTGAGGTTTCCGATCCGCGTCTCGACCTGGTCACCCTGACCGCGGTCGAGGTCGCGGTGGACCGTTCGTTCGCACGCGTGTACGTGTCGTGCGATGCGAGCCGCTACGATGAGGTCATGGAGGCGCTCGCCAGCGCCAAGGGCCGTATTCGCAGCCTGTTGGCCCGCTCGCTCGATTGGCGCGTCACGCCCGAGCTCGATTTTCGCATCGATCGCTCGACCGATGAGGCCGAGCGCATCACGCGTGCGCTGGAAAACGTTCCCGCCACGCTTGCGATCGAAAAGGACGAGGACGGCTATCCAATAGCGGATGCCGCCCAGGAGGCAGCTTTAGATGAGTAATTCCGCCGACCTCGCATCGTGCGAGTCTGCAGATATTCAGCGACGCATCCTCGAGCTCATCGAGGGTGCGTCCTCCATTGCGATCTCGGGTCACACCTCTCCCGACGGCGATGCCCTGGGCTCCGTGTTGGGCCTGGGCCTCTCGCTTATGAAGGTGTTCCCCAACAAGGACATTGCCCTGCTGCTGGCAGACGATGACCCGGTTCCGCGCATCTACCGCTTTATGGAGGGCGCCGACCGTCTGGTGCCGGCATCTGTGTATACCGGCAATCCGGACCTGTTCATCTCGGTGGACGTGCCGGTCGTCGAGCGTCTGAACAACTCCGCCGAGGTGCTCCGCCGCTCGTCGCATGTGGTGTGCTTCGATCATCATCCGGCGCGTGAGGAATTTGCCGAGCTGAGCCTGAGGTGCGTCGGCGCCGCAGCCTGCGCCATGATCATCGACCGCTTTTTGGACAATTGCGGCATTGTGGCTCGCGATGGTGTCGCGACCTGCTTGCTGTGCGGCCTGGTGACCGATACCGGTCGTTTTCAGTACCAAAACGCCGATGCCGCTGCGTTCCATGCCGCCTCGCGCCTGGTCGCGCACGGTGCCGATCCGGCGCGCGTCGCGCTCGAGGTCTACCAGAGCATGCGCGTAGAGTTTTTGCACCTCAAGTCCATCGTTATGGGTCGTATCAAGACCGTGGCGCACGGTCGCGTGGCATATAGTTATGCGTACCAGAGCGACCTCGAGGCCTGCGGCGTCACCTCGGATGAATGTGACGGTCTGGTCGATGTGGTGCGTTCGGTGATGGGCGTGGAGGTCTGTCTGTTCCTAAAGGGCATCGACGGCGATACCAAGGTGCGCGGCAACCTGCGCTCCAAGGGCGATCTTGATGTGTCCGAGATCGCTGCCAACTTTGGCGGTGGCGGGCACCACGCTGCCGCCGGCTTTACCAACGCCGGAACGATTTCCGAGACGCTCACCGCGGCACTTCCCATGCTGGCCGAGCTGGTAGGGGAGGATCCCGCTTCGGTGACCGTCGAGCTCTAACTTTTTGGATGGTACATGGCTCGTCGTACACCTTCTCAACTTAATATGCTGCTCGCCGTCGATAAGCCGGTGGGCTGCACGTCCCACGACGTGGTTTCGCAATGCCGACGCGCCCTCCATGAGCGGCGCGTCGGCCATGCCGGAACGCTCGACCCCATGGCATCGGGTGTCATGGTGGTGGGCGTGGGCCAGGCCACGCGTCTGCTGGGCATGCTCACGCTCGATACCAAAAGCTACGTCGCCGACATCTCGTTTGGCGTCGAGACCAATACCGATGATGCGGAGGGCGAGGCCGTTCGCACGGTGCCCATTACTGCCGACTTGCGCGATCCGGCCTATGCCCGCGAGCGCCTGTGCGCCATGCTGGGCCCGCAGATGCAGGTACCGCCGGCGTTTTCGGCCATTTCGGTCAACGGCGTGCGCGCCTATAAGGCTGCGCGCGAGGGCAACGCCGTTGAGTTGCCCCCGCGTCCGGTCGAGGTGTACTCCGCTGACCTGATTGCCGTGAGCGGCGAGGGCGACGTTTGCGTTTGGACCGTGGCGTTTTCGGTGAGTAAGGGCACCTATATCCGTGCGCTCGCTCGCGACTTGGGTCGTGCCTGCGACAACGCGGCGCATATTTCTGCATTGCGCCGTACGGCCTCCGGTGTTGTTTCCATCGGTGCCTGCCATGCGGTCGAGGAACTTTCTGCCGAGTCCGCTGCCGGCTTTGCCTTAGATCCCCTCGCGGCGCTTGGCGCCACGCGCGTCGACTTGCCGGGTAATCTTGCCGACGATCTGCTGTGCGGACGTCGTATTCCTATTGAGCGCGCGCTTGCGGGCTTCGATGCCTCGAAGGCGCCGTTTGCGCTGGTACTCGATGGCGGGCTCAAGGCGCTCGCCCGTATCGAGGGCGGTCGCTTTGTTATGGAGCATGTCTTTCCGCAGGCGATCGGCGGTGTTCGATGATGCTGGCCTCCCACGAGCTCGCGCGTATTTTTTTCGCGGGCGAGTCTGATGAGGCCCGCATCGTCGCCGCCGATGCATTTGATGATTGCGCTTGCCTGGGTGCCGCGTCTATCGCCATCGGTGTGTTTGATGGCGTGCATCGGGGGCATCACGAACTGATCGACGCGGTCGTTCGCGATGCGCGTGACCACAGTTGCAAGGCGGTTGTTGTCACCTTCGATCCCGACCCGGACGTAGTGGTGAGCCCCGCGCCCGCCCAAAAACTGATGACGACGGACGACCGCCTGCATGCCCTGGCTCTCACCGGGGTCGATGCGGTCGTGGCCGTTCCCTTTACGCCTGCGGTGGCGGCACTCGACCACGTGGGCTTTCTTGAGTTGCTGTCGCGCGTCGTCGATATCCGCTCGATTCGCGTGGGCAGCGACTTTAGGCTGGGTCGCGGCGGCGCCTCGGGCGTTGCCGAGATGCAGGCATGGGGAGCCGAGCGCGGCGTTGACGTCTATGGCCACGAGCTGCTGTGCGTCGATGGACAGACGATCTGCGCCACCCGTATTCGTCAGGAGCTCCGCCAGGGACATGTTGAGCTTGCCGCCGAGCTGCTCGGTCGCCCGTACATGCTGCGAGGTATTGTTCTGTCTCTTATACACATCTGACGCTGCCGACGATATGCAGTGTGTAGATC
>UQVD01000113.1 GCA_900544385.1 uncultured Collinsella sp. | reverse complement strand
GGTGCGAGTCGACCTGCGAGACGTCGACGCCCTGCGCCTGGGCCAGGACCTCGACTTCGACATCCAGGTGCTCCGGGCCCTGCTAACCTATGCCGACGCGGTGACGCCCGAGCGCGACGCCAAGCTCGTGAAGCTGCGCGACTTCATCGCGGGCAAGGTCAGCGAGCCGTACAACCCCGGCAACCGCAAGGTGCTGGTGTTCAGCGCGTTCGCCGACACGACGGCGTACCTTTTCGAGCAGCTGGCGCCCTGGCTGAAGCGCGAGCTCGGAATCGAGTGCGCCGAGGTGGCGGGCAGCTCCAACCGGACCTACTCGCTGAAGCTTCCCAGGACCACCTTCGAGAACATCCTCGCGAGGTTCTCTCCCGTCTCAAAGGAGCTGCCGGAGAGCCAGCGGGAGCTCGGCGAGATCGACGTCGTCTTCGCGACGGACTGCATCTCCGAGGGCCAGAACCTGCAGGACTGCGACTGCCTGGTGAACTACGACATCCACTGGAACCCCGTGCGTATCATCCAGCGCTTCGGCCGCATCGACCGCCTGGGATCGAAGAACTCCCAGATCCAGCTGGTCAACTTCTGGCCGGACATCGCGCTCGACGAGTACATCCAGCTCGAGGGCCGCGTGAAGGGGCGCATGGCGCTGCTCGACGCGTCGGCAACCGGCGAGGAGAACGTGCTGGAGGCCAAGGGCAATGGAGAGATGAACGACCTCAAGTACCGTCGCCGGCAGCTCCAGCAGCTCAAGAGCGAGGTGCTCGACCTCGAGGACATCTCGGGCGGCATCTCGATCACGGATTTCGCCTTCGACGACTTCCGCGTGGAGCTCCAGCGCTACGCCAAGGAGCATCCCGGCGCGTTGGAGAACTCGCCGGCGGGACTGCACGCCGTGGCCCCCATCCCCGACGAGCTTCGCAGCGACGTGAAGCCAGGCGTGGTCTTCTGCCTCAAGCAGAACGACGAGGGCAACGATCCCAGGGACACGAACCCTGTCTTCCCGTACTACGTGGTGTACGTGTCGGCCGACGGCGAGGTCATGACGAAGCACACCCAGCCCAAGCCGGCGCTCGACATCATGCGCGCCGTCTGCTCTGGGCATCCCGAGCCCATCGCTAAGCTGTGCCGCGAGTTCAACCGCGAGACCCGCGACGGGACGAGGATGGACGCCTACACCGACCTGCTTGACGATGTCGTTGCGGCCATCACCGGAACGCAGCAGGACAAAGGCATCGAGAGCCTGTTCAGCCTGGGAGAGGTCGGCAGCGGCACCGTCATGGGCTTCAACGACTACTCGTTGGTATGTTTCGCGGTGCTGCGATGAGCGGCATCGACTGGAACGGAATCCTGCGCCTGCCCGAAGCGGCGCTCGCGGGATGCCGCCGCATTCCCAAGACGGTGCTCGTCAAGCAGGCCATGCTCACCAAGACCGAGCAGAAGAGGCTCGACAAGGTCGCGCGCCTCGAGCATTTCGCCACGGTCCAGAAGTTCACGACGCGCATCCCGCCGTACGAGGACGACGAGCGCAACGTGCAGAGCGTCGTCTTCCTCCGTTGCGAGATGACAGCCGGGACCATGGCGGTGGCCGAGGTGGCGGAGCTCGTGCACAAGTGCTTCCCGAACCCGACGGTGCTCCTGGTCGAGGCGGGCGGCTGCGCGTGCATATCGGTCGCCCTCACGCGGAGGAGCCAGGCCGAGCAGGGCGCGACGGTCGTCGACCGAATCGAGTCGACGGGCGCGTTCGATCCTGGCCGTTCAGAATACGCGGACTTCCTAGGCGCGCTGGCATTCGGGCGGCTCTCGCAGGGCGACCTCTGGGAGTACCTGGTCGACCTGTCGCGCACCGTAGCGCTGTCCCGCGCGATTGGCGGCCTGGGGTTCTACCCCGTATGCCCCGCTCGAGACCGGGAAAAGCTGATCGCCCTCACGTCGCGCTACGATGAGATGGGAGCCTCCGTCAAGCGGCTGAAGGAGCAGCGGCGGTCGAAGGACATAACGCTCAACGAGTCCGCGAAGCTGAGGATGGAAATGAAGGAAGAGGAGCGACGCCTGAGGGCGGTCGCCGATGAGATAAAGGAGATCTGCAATGGCCGTTCTAGATGAGTATATTTTGCGAGCGGCGCGCCTTTTGAGTGGTGCTGCAGATGAGGATGTTGATGCGCTCTGCCGTGAAATCATGCAGGTCTTCGACCTCGACTACACTAACCCCGAGGCTTTAAAATATATCAATTCCTCAAGCTCATTTCGCTACTCGAAAAGCGACCTAGGGATGATTCTCCAGAAGCTGCGCCTAAAGCGGGAAGACTCAGACGACAAAGCGTTCGGTGCCGCATTCTGCGCAACTATAACGCAGCATATCAGGAGACTGGAGCAAGCTCTTGAAGAGGGCGTGAAAGACGACGAGCTCAAAGCCGTATACGACTCAATCGACTACGTCTACGCAAACGCGAGGGGCTACGACTCCTACACGGACGGACTAGCCTCCTATTCCTATGGGTCTTCCAATCGCAATGATTTCAACGATGAACAGACGCAACTACGTATCGACAAACTGAAGCATTTCCGTGATGAGGAGCTCCGTAAGCTGAAAATCGCCGAAGCGCAGGGCGCTAGCGTCAGCCTCACGGCATCCGCCACGAGCAACGTACAGGTCACGTTAGAGGCAACCTTTGAACAGATTGACAAATTGCCAGAGACAACGCTTTCCGATGACGAGAAGACGCTGCTCAAAGGGATGATGGGCGATCTCAACACAAAAGATAAAAGCAAACGGGGCAGCAAGCTTGACAAACTCCTGAGCTGGCTTGCCGGCAAGGGCACCGACGTTTTTATTGCCGCCATGCCCTACATAGTTCAACTAATCAAATCTCAACTTTCCTAGGAGGAGACCTCATGAGCGAGATAGAAAAGATGACTCTTGAATCGGAGAGTCTTATTGACGACCGCCTGAATAAGCTCAAGGAGCTGATGCCCGAAGTGTTCTCCGAGAGCGGAATCGACTTCGACAAACTGCGGCTGGAGCTTGGCGACGAGGTAGACGAGGGCCTGGAGCGCTATGCGTTCACGTGGCCCGGCAAGGCCGATGCCATCCGCCAGTCGCAGATGTCCAGCACTGCTACTTTGCGTCCCCGTATCGAGAAAAGCCGCAGCCGCGATGGAGAGGATGGGTCCTTCGACTCGGACAACATTTATATCGAAGGCGACAATCTCGAGGTGCTGAAGCTCCTACAGCGCGGCTACCACGGCAAGGTCAAGATGATCTACATCGACCCACCCTACAACACGGGTCACGACTTTGTCTACAAGGACAATTTCGGCAACTCTGTCGATAACTATAAGGAGCAGGCGGGACTCGCCGGCCAGTCCAACGCCGACACAAGTGGCCGCTACCATAGCGACTGGTGCTCGATGATGTACCCTAGGTTGAGACTGGCTCGAGAGCTCCTAACCGACGATGGCGTCATTTTCATTTCGATTGACGATAACGAAGACCGCAATTTGCGCATCCTCTGTGACGAGGTGTTCGGAGAGGCAAATTTCGTTTCTCAGCTAATCTGGGAACGAGCTTACTCGCCCAAGAATGACGCCAAATACGTTTCAAATAGCCATGATTATGTTCTCGTATACGCCAAATCCATTGAGCGCTTTGTGATTGGACGCCTGCCGAGAACAGACGAGGCAAACGCCCGCTACAAGAATCCAGACAACGACCCTCGAGGCGTTTGGAAGCCAAGCGACCTCAGTGTAAAGACTTACAGCCCAGATTCCGACTATCCAATCACAACGCCCTCGGGGCGTGTTGTAGAGCCTCCAGCAGGACGCTGCTGGAGGCTCTCGCGAAACGCGTTTCGCGAGAGACTCCAGGATAACCGCATTTGGTTTGGCCCAAACGGCGACAGCGTCCCTTGCATCAAGCGTTTCCTAACAGAGCTCAAATATGATGGAATGGCTCCAACTTCAATCATGTTTTACAAAGAAGTGGGTCACAGCCAGGAAGGCGCCAAGGAGCTCGTATCTCTATTTGACGGAAAGGGCTATTTCGATGGACCGAAACCGACGAAACTACTTCAGCGCCTGATAACCCTTGCGAATTTGCTTATGTGTGATAAAGAAGCAATAGAAGTGCAAAAAATTTTGCCGTTCCTATCCGACACTTGGCCATTGTGTCGGATAGGTCGGGCGGTTATTCGGGCAAGTCAATCTTGCCGACAAAGCTGTAATAAATCTCAATGTCCTGCCTGCGGGTGCCGTTCTCGTCATAGCTGCACTCATGCACGACGATTTTTTCAATCATTTCCCGCAAGAGGGTGGGGGTCAATTCCTCAAAGGCAAGGTGCTTTCGGACGATACCCATAAACTTTTCCGCGTTGACGGTGGCGGCCTGCGACTTGTCCAGTTCGGCCTGCAAAGCGGCGGCGCGGTCTTTCAGTTCCCGCTGCTCCTGCTCATAGTCTGCCGACAGTTCCATGAAACGCTCGTCGCTGATTTTGCCGTTCACATTGTCCTCATACAGCCGCTTGATAATGCGGCTCACTTCGGCAATGCGCTCCTGCGCCTGTTCAAGCTGCTTGGTGGCTGCGGCGGTCTTTCTCTTGCCGCCGATCTCGTTCTGCTGGATAAGCAGCTTCACAAAGCGGCTCTCATGCTTGGCGGCATATTCCGTCACTTGCCGGAGATTGGAGAGGACACCGGCGGTCAACAGGTCGGTGCGGATAAAGTGCGCCGTACAGTCGCGGGTGCGCTTCTTGTAGCTGCCGCAGATGTAACAGTCCTGCTTGCGGGTTTTGTTCTGATACCGCTGCTGGTACATCACATGGCCGCAGTCGGCGCAGAACAGCATACCGGAGAACAGCCCCACTTCATCATAGCGGTTCGGGCGTTTGCGCTGCTTGCGTAACTCCTGCACGCGCTCCCATGTTTCCCGGTCTATGATAGGCTCATGGTGGTTCTCAAAAATGGCCTGCTTCTCCACGGGGTTCTCTACACTGTGCTTGACCTTGTAAGAGGGCTTCTCCGTCTTGAAGTTTACCAGACAGCCGGTGTACTCCCGGTTTTCGAGGATATGAACGACGGTGTTTGTCGCCCATTTGCACTCTGTC
>UQVD01000112.1 GCA_900544385.1 uncultured Collinsella sp. | reverse complement strand
GAGATGACCCGCCTCTCCAATCAGTCCCGCGGCAACCATAGCCGCCACGGGCCTCAAGCATGTCCCGGACTAGGAGAACATGCCGGTGAGGTAATCATTCAGCCGCTTATCCTTGGGCCGTTGGAAAATCTCGTCGGTCTCGTCGTACTCGACCATATCGCCCATGTAGAAGAACGCCGTGCGGTTGGACACGCGCGACGCCTGTTCCATGTTGTGCGTCACGATGACGATGGCGCGCTCGGCCACAATCGACGACATAAGGTCCTCGATCGCCAGCGTCGAGATGGGGTCGAGCGCCGAGCAGGGCTCGTCAAACAGAATCACATCGGGGTTGAGCGCCAGCGTGCGCGCGATGCACAGGCGCTGCTGCTGACCGCCCGAAAGCGCATAGGCGCTCTTGTCGAGCTTGTCCTTGACCTCGTCCCACAGCGCCGCGCCGCGCAGACTCTCCTCGACCATGCGATCGAGCTCGTCGCGGTCGGTGATACCGTGGCGCTTAGGCGCAAACGTGATGTTGTCGCGAATGGACTTGCGGAAAGGATTGGGCTGCTGGAACACCATGCCAATGGAGCGGCGCAGCTCGTAGGTGTTCTCGGTCTTGGTGTTCACGTTGCGCCCGCGGTAGTTGATTTCGCCCTCCACGCGGCAGCCGCGAATCTCGCGATTCATGAGGTTGAGGCTGCGCAAGAAGGTCGACTTACCGCAGCCCGAAGGCCCGATGAGCGCCGTGATCTCGCCCTTGTGAAAGTCGAGCGACGTATCGTGCAGCGCATGGTGGTCGCCATAGTACACGTTGACGTCCTTGGTGGAGAGCACGACCTCGTCGCTCACGGCCTTGCCGCTCACGCGCACGCGCTTCTCGCTCTCCCCCACACTCGACAAGAAGTCCTGGCTGTCGGACGATGCCGCTTCGGTTGCGGGCGTTACATTCAGCTCGCTCATTCGGCCGTCATCTTCCTTGCCAGTTGCTTGCCCACAATGCGGGCGATTACGTTAAACAGCAGCACGCAAATCATCAGCAGTGCAGCGGTGCCCCAGACGATCTGCTGGGCCTCGGGGCTGCCCTCGCCATAGATCTTGTAGATATGCACGGCGAGCGACTCGCCGGGACGGAACACGTTCCAGGCGCAGGTAGGGCTCGACAGGTTAAAGCTCAAGAAGTTCAGGCGAACCGGCGAGCTCATGCCCGAAGTAAAGAGCAATGCTGCGGCCTCGCCAAAGACACGGCCGGCCGAAAGCACGATGCCGGTCACGATGGCGGGCATGGCCTCGGGGATTAGGATGTGCAGCGTGGCCTCCCAGCGGGTGAGGCCCATAGCCAGACACGCATCGCGCTGGGCCTGCGGCACGTCCTCGAGCGCCTGTTGGATCACGCGCACCAGGATGGGGATGTTGAACATGGTGAGCGCGACGGCGCCGGAGATGATGGAGTACTTCCAGCCCAGCTGCACCGAGAACACCAGAAAACCGAACATGCCGACGACGATGGAAGGCAGCGAGGACAACGTCTCGATGGCGGTGGAGGCGATGTCGCGGATGGGTCCGTCCGGCGCGTACTCAACCAAAAAGACCGCGCCACCCAGGCTGATGGGCACCGAGATGATCAGGGTGATCAGCAGCAGGTAGAACGAGTCGAACAGCTGGTAGAGCACGCCGCCCTGCGTTCCGTTGGCGCGCGACGGCTCCGTGAGAAAGCCCGGCTGGAACAGCGTCGAGATGCCCTCGAACAGGATATAGGCCACCATGGAGACGACGATGAGCATGACGATGGCGACGATCTCCGTCAACACGCCCGTGGCGAAGCGGTCCTGCTTTTGGACACGCCCGAGCCTCGCCTCGTCGATGTGGATACGCGTGCTAGCCACGAGCCTTCGCCCCCTTGCGGCCGATAAGGTGGATGATCAGGATGAAGATGAGACTCATGCCCATCAGCAGCAGGCCGAGCGCCCACAGAACATCGTCTTGGGCCGAGCCCTCGGCATAGACTGCCATGGACGTGGTGAGCGTGGTGGTGATGGTGGACGCCGGCGACAGCAGCGACGTCGGCATGGCCTCGATGCCGCCGATGACCATGCGCACGGCGAGCGTCTCGCCAAAGGCGCGGGTCATGCCCAAGATAACCGCGGTCATGAGCGACGGCATGGCGGACTTGAGCACCACGTGCCAGATGGTCTGCCAGCGGGTGTAGCCCAGCGCGAGCGAGCCCTGGCGGTAGCCGTCGGGCACGGCGCGCAGGCCATCGACCGAAAGCGTGGTCATCGTCGGCAGAATCATGACCGCCAGCACGATGGCGCCGGGCAAGATGCCCAGGCCCGTGCTCACGTGGAAAACGCTCTTCATAAGACCGACGACCACGTGAAAACCGATCAGACCAAAGACGACCGAAGGAATACCAGTCAAAAGCTCAATAAGCGGCTGAAAGACCTTGGAACCAAACTTAGGCTGGATCTCAACCGCAAAGATGGCAGAGCCGATAGCGATGGGCAGCGCGATAAGCGTGGAGAGCGCCATGACCGCAAACGAGGTGACGATCAGGGGCAGGGCGCCGGTGTAGGGCAGGCCGTTTTTGGCCGTGTTGGCCAGGTCCCACTTGGTGCCGGTGAAAAACTCGACGACCGAGACGCCGTCTTTGACAAAAGCCGAGAGGCCCTTTTGGGCGACCATAAAGATGAGCGCGGCAACGACAAGCGTCACGAGCGCAACGCACGCGCCCGTGACGCCCAGGCCCACGTTCTCAAGGTCGCGCTTTGGCAGCTGTTTTGCCATTGCAAACCTTTCCGGGGCGATTACTTATTTAGCGGAGACCTTGCCGCTGGCGTCCTTGACGACCTTCATGGCAGAGACGGGGATAAAGCCCTGCTCCTCGACGAGCTTGCCCTGGACGTCATCGGAAAGCATGAACTCCAGGAAGGCCTTGGTGGCCTCGTCGGCATCCTTAGCGCAGTACATGTGCTCGGTAGCCCAGATCTTGAAGGAGTCGTCGGTGACATTCTTGCTCTTGGGCTCGACGCCCTCGACCTTGATGGCGTTGAACTTGGAGTCATCAAAGTGCGAGAAATCGAGGTAGGAGATGGCGTTGTCGGTGCTGCCCATCTGAGTCTGGACGTCGCCGGACTTGTCGAGCTCGGCGTCGCCCTTAAAGTCGACGGTCTCGTCGCCAAAGACGGCGGCCTCGAAGGTGGCGCGGGTACCGGAGCCGGCCTTGCGGTTGAGGACAACGATCTTGGCGTCGTCGCCGCCGACCTCCTTCCAGTTGGTGATCTGGCCGGAGAAGATGCCCTTGAGCTGCTCGAGGGACAAATCGTCGACCGTCACGTTCTTAGAGACGACGGGGCCCATGCCCACGACGGCGACCTCGTGGTCGACGAGGTTCTTGACTTGATCGGCCTCAAGCTTGGTCTCGGCGAAGACGTCGGAGTTGCCGATGGTGACGGTGCCGGCGGCGACAGCGGTCAGGCCCTTGCCCGAACCGTTACCCGAGCCGGAGACGGAGACATCGGGGTTGGCGTCCATGAACTTCTCGGCAGCGGCCTCGACGAGAGCCTGGAACGAAGAGGCACCGTCGTAGGTCACCTCGCCGGAGACGGACTCGGCAGCAGCGGCGCTACCCTTGTCGGCGGCATCGGATGCGCCGGAGCCGCCGCACCCAACGAGACCGAGACCGACGATGCTGGCAAGACCACCAGCGAGGCCGAGGAACTGACGACGAGAATAAGCCTGATCGAGCATGATCTTCCTTTCATACATGCGATTCGCGGGCACCCTGCCCGCTTTGCTGTTTGGAAAGATACGGCCTCGATCGGGCAGTGCCCGCGCCAACTGCGGTTTTTTACGGGCATCTGATAGACCCTTACCGCAAGCGCAGCACGGCCTTTACAAACGAATAACAAACCCGGCGTTTAGCGTGGCGCGCCTTTTACACCAAAGGAACGTCCCCAATGACTACCCCACCGCAACAGAAAAAGCCCGGGCCGAAGCACCGGGCTCGTAATGCAAGTTTGTATCCAAGCAGGATATAGGGGTTTCCCAGGTGCCCGAGATTGCCCCGAAAGAGGAGCGCCGCGTACTTTGGTACGCAAGCGACGGTTTGAGGGGCAAGGTCGGGTGCCTGGGAAAGCCCTACAGCTCAAGTTCGTTGAGGCGCAGGATGGCCACGATATAAATCTTGAGCGCCTGCTTGAGCTGCTCCTCGTTGGCGCACTCGTTGGGACCGTGCATCTGGCCGCCCCACTCGGGCAGCTCAAGGCCGGTCTCTTCGGGGCCAAACGAGACGGCGCGGGCAAAGTTGCGTGCGTACGTGCCACCGCCCATGGCAAAGGGTTCGGCATGCTTGCCGGTGAACTCGTTATAGGTATCGATAAGCGCCTTCACGGCCGGATCATCGGCAGAGACCGAGAACGGCACCTTCGCGCGACCCAGCTGGCACGTCACGCCGAAACGGCCCACGAGCGGATCGAGCTGCTCGCGGATGGTATCGGCACTCGTGCTGTCGGGGAAGCGCACGTCGATGACCTGCTCGATATGGCCATCCGCCACGCGGATGACGCCAGCGTTGCAGGTAAGCGGGCCAAACGCCGGACTCGTCGCATCGATACCCAGGCCGCGGCCATAGGCGTCCGCATGCACAAAGGCCAAAAACTTGACAAACTCGTGCTCGGCGGGCGTCAACAGGCGCTTGTCACGGGCGCCAAACGCGTCCTCGGCCTCGCGCAGATACGCCACGATCAGGCCGACGGCATTGATCGTCCCCTCGGGCATCGAGGCATGACCGCCAATGCCGTGGGCAAAAATCTGCGCATGCCCGTTATCGAGTGTCGTGATCTCAAGGCGATCGGCGTTCTCGACCGGCGCCGGCAGCTCATCGGCGGCAATCGCGAGCTCGCAGATGGACTGCGACGGAATGGCGTTGCTCGCCTCGGCGCCGCTCCACGACACGATGCGCCCGCCGTCGATCTTGGAGCTCACGAACGTCGCCCCAAACTGGCCCTTCTCGGCATTGCAGACCGGGAACTCGGCATCGGGCGTAAACAAAAAGTCGGGGTCTGCGTGGTTCTCCAGATAATGGTGAACGTCGGACATGCCCACTTCCTCATCGCAGCCCAGCAGCGCGCGGAAAGCATAGCGCGGGGTAATGCCGTGCTTGAGCAGATAAGCGCCGGCGTAGAGCGACAGCACCGCCGGACCCTTGTCGTCAATCACGCCGCGACCGAGCTGTCTCTTATACACATCTGACGCTGCCGACGATATGCAGTGTGTAGATC
>UQVD01000111.1 GCA_900544385.1 uncultured Collinsella sp. | reverse complement strand
AGGAAGCTTGGATACGCCTAGGTGCGGTCCAAGAAATCGTCCGCACCCCCTTTTGCGGCTTTAGATGCATAAACAGTCCCTATTTCACCGCAACTTAGGTGGGGTTAGCGGGTGGGATGCCAGACGTGGAGGACGCCGGCGAGGATGTCGACCTCGATGCGTGAGGCGACAACGGGCTCGCCGTCGGCCTGGATGGGGTAGTCGGGCTCCTCAAAGGTAAGCTCGGCATGGCGACAACGGCGCATGCGAACCGGTGGCAACTTGGTATGGTGGCCATCTTTGGCCGAAAGAAACATAGGAAGGGCAACCGCGCGCGGAACGGGGCCGCAGGCGTAGCAGACGTCGAGTATGCCGTCGCACGGGTCGGCGTTGGGGCAGATGCGATAGCCCGAGCCATAGGTGGGTCCCAGCTGGATGGCCATGATAATCGCCCGCACGCGCTCGGTGGGCGCGCCATCAAAGCTGATGGTCATGGGGTAGTTGCGATAGCGTAGACCAAACTGCTCAAGTCCCGATAGGGTGTAGAGCGGAGCGCCCGTCAAGCCGGTCTTTTTGCGCAGCTCGGTGGTGCCAAGGCCGATGGCGGCATCGATGCCGATCGAAAGCGTTTGATCGTAGTACTCAACGGTAGCCTCGCCGCTGCCGCTCGCTGGGCTCCACGAGCGAATGCACCCGATGTCCTGACGCTGCAGCTCGCAGGTGAGCAGCGCGCCAAAATCCTTGCCGGAGAAATCGTCGATGCCGAGCGTCTGGGCAAAATCGTTGCCGGAGCCTACGGGCAGGACGGCAAGGGCGGGACGGACCGCCTCATCCTGCGCCATAAGCCCGTTGACGACCTCGTGGATCACGCCGTCGCCGCCAAGGGCGATAACGGTGCGATAGCCCGTTGCCTGTGCGGCCAGCTCCTTGGCGTGTCCCATGCGCTCGGTCAGCACCAGGTCAAACTGGGATGCGCGCGCGGTCATATCCAAAAAGCGTTGCATGCGCTCGGCAACTTCGTGCGCCGCACCCGACTGGGCGGCTGGGTTGGCGATGATGAGCGTGCGGCCAAAATCAGTTGCGTGCATGGGGCGACTCCCGGCGTATGACGTGACGATGCGGTCGCGCTCAGGTCGAATTGCCCCCGATTGTGGCTGCACGTCGAATACTTACGTCTACTCTATCAGGTCGTTGTGGCGCTCGATAGCATCCGCTACCGTACCGCCCTCATCCACAATAAGCGAACGGCGCTTGGGCGAGATAATGCGCTGGGCGGGGTACACGCCGCGGTGTCCGGCGGTTAGGTAGCTGATAAAGGCCACGATGACAAAGAACCCGGCAGCCGTGCCGTGGAACAGGTCGATGGCCATCATACAGGTGGTGATAGGCACGTTAAGGCCGGCGCAGAACACGCCGAGCATGCCCAGCGCTGCCAGAAAGCTGGGATCGATTCCGACGAGGCAACCTATCCAGCCGCCGAGCGCCGCACCGATACCAAACAGGGGCGTGACCTCGCCGCCTTGGAAGCCGGCACCCAGGGTGAGCGCTGTGACGACCAACTTGATGGCTGCGTCCGCCAGGGTGGTGTTGCCGGCAAATCCGGCGCCGGAAAGCCATGTGGAAAGGCCGGCGTAGTCCCAGGCGTCGAGGAGGGCATACGCGGCCAAAACCACGAGTGCGCCTATAAGTGCGCGAACGAGGTAATTGGTGATAAAGCGACCGTACAGGCTCTTGACGGTTCGAACTGACCAGGCAAAGAGGCGTGCCGTCAGACCGAAGATAATGGCGCTGAAAACAACGATGACAACCGTCCGTGGTGTCATGTTGGGAACGCTGGCGATAACATTCGCCTCGTACTCGGTACCCAGGGCGAGTGATGTAAAGTAGCCGGTAAACGAGGCGACCAGGCAGTAGATGCCCGCGGTGTAGTCGATCTTGCCGATAAAGCACATCTCCATGCCAAAGAAAGCTCCGGCAAGGGGCGAACCGAATACGGCGCCAAAGGCCGACGAGATGCCGGCGAGCATGAGGTCGTGGTGGTCATGCTTTTTAAGGTGGGCGAGGCTCGAGATGTTGCTGGCGATGGTGCCGCCAATCTGAACCGCGGCTCCCTCGCGACCGGCCGATCCACCCGTTAGGTGCGTGAGCGTGGAGCAGACGAAGGTGAGGACGGCCATGCGCATATGGATGAGGCGTGTGCCCAGAGCGGAGTCGATGACCAGGTTGTTACCGCGTTTGGCGGCAAGACCGTGGTTTTTGTACACCCATGCGGTGGCAACGCCCACAACGGGAAGCAGTGCGTAAATCCACGCATGGTGCTCGCGATAGTCGGTGGCGATATTCAGCGAGGCCAAAAACGCCCAAGCGGCAACGCCCATGGCGAGCGAGACAATGACGACGAGCGCGAGCAACTTGGCGCTCGCGAGTAGGTTGCGGGCGTTGCGGCGCGTGTCGGCAGCCAGGAGATGCTCGGAGCGGGTAAGTTGATGCCTGCCTGCCGTGATGACGTCGTTCAGGGAGAAAAAGCCGCCGTCGTCGAGCGGCTGGGAATGATCCTGCGTTTCGTTTGCGCTTTCGGTTTTGTCGTTATGAGCCATACGTTCCTCTTTTAGGTTGCAACGCAAGCATTATAAAACGCGGTAAACGCGACGAGCCGGTGGGTTGGTTTCCATTCTGTTTCGCGGCCTGCAACCGACAGGTGTATTTGCGGGTACAGGCCGAGTCGCGGTCGTGCGTCGGGGGATTATACTGAGACAAGCATAAAGAATCGGCGCCCCTGTTGTGCGCCGTGGCATTAAGAGGTGCATATGGCAGAGAAGCTCATTCCGTTGGAGGACGCGCAGTCGATTGTCCTGTCGCACGTTGCTCCGACCGATCTCGTCGAGATTCCCGTGTGGCAGGCGGCTGGTTTTCCCTTGGCCGAGGACGCGGTGGCCGATATCGACATCTCGCCGTTTGCCAACAGCGCTATGGACGGATATGCCGTGAGCTCGGCGGACTTGGCGCAGGCATCTGGCGAGGCGCCGGTGACGCTCGACGTTATCGGACACGAGGCCGCGGGCCATGTGTTTGAGGGCGCAATCGGCGCGGGCGAGACGGTCCGCATCATGACGGGCGCGCCGGTACCCGAGGGTGCCGATGCCGTGGTGAAGTACGAGATCGTCGATGTGCTCGACGGTGACGGCAACGAGGGCTCGCGTGTGGGGTTCTCGGCGCCGGCCAAGGTGGGGGAGAACGTTCGCTCTGCCGCCGAGGAGGCCCATGCCGGCGACGTCGTGATGCGTGCTGGCGAGGTTGTGGCTCCGGCGGGCGCGGGTCTGCTGGCAAGCGCCGGATACGCGAGCGTGAAGGTGCACGCTGCCCCACGTGTGGGCATCATCTCGCTGGGCACGGAACTGGTCGCACCGAGCAAGGTACCGGCGCGCGGTCAGATTCGCGACTCCAACTCGTCGGCGCTGATGGCTGAGGCACTCGATGCCGGTGCCGAGCCCGTGTTCTACGGCATTGCGCCCGATGATGAGCAGGCGATCTCCGAGCTTGTGCATCGCGCCGTGCAGGAGTGCGATTTTGTCATTACGAGCGGTGGCGCCTCGGCGGGTGATTACGATTTCGTGACGGCGCTCGTCCGGTGCGAGGGCGAGGTGCTGTTTGACCGCATCTCGATGCGTCCGGGCAAGGCCATCACGTTTGGCTTGCTCGGGGGTAAGCCCTACCTGGGACTTTCAGGCAATCCGGCCGCGGCGTATGTGGGCTTTGAGATGCTCGCCCGCCCGGCGATTCGCAAGATGCGCGGCTTTGCCGAGGGTGCGCGTCCCGTGCAGCAGGCGACGCTCACACACGACGTGAAAAAGCGACAGCATCGCCGCTTCTTCGATCGCGCGACGGTTTTGCGCGACCCCGAGACCGGTGAGCTGTTGGTGACCGAGGCCAAGACGCAGAATTCGGCGCTGCTCGGCACGATGCAGCGGGCCAACTGCCTGCTGCGCATTGACGAAGGACCGTGCGACTTCAAGGCTGGCGCTGCCGTGGACGTCGTGCGCGTCGACCTGCCTGAGGGAACGGTGTTGTAGGAGGAAGACTATGGAGTTGAAGATTTCGATTGTGACGTGTTCGGACACGCGCGATCTTGCGCAGGATGAGGCCGGAGCCGCGCTCGAGGAGCTTATCGAGGCGCAGGGCTGGACGGTCTCCTCACACGTGGTCGTACGCGACGACGTCAGCGAGATCGGTGATGCCATTGCGGAAGCCGCCGATGAGTGCCACGCCAATGTCGTGCTCACCTGCGGCGGAACGGGTCTTTCGATGCGCGACGTGACACCCGAGGCGACGCGTGCCGTCTGCGACCGCGATGTGCCGGGTATTGCCGAGGCGATTCGCGCGTACTCGATGACTAAGACGCGCCGCGCTATGCTCTCGCGCGCCGTGTGCATGCAACGAGGTCATACACTTGTCGTAAACTTTCCCGGTTCTACGAAGGCCGCCCGCGAAAGCTGGGAGGCCATAGCAGACCAGCTGGAGCACGCGGCTCAGATGACAGCGGGCGGCGGACATACCAACTAAGCGGTTTACCTGCGGCGGGGCGACCTAAACGGCTGCTCCGCCTTTGTTTTCCGCCGAAGCGACGCCGAGGTGCACGGTAACTTGAAACTATATTCTCTGACGAGAATAATATCTCACTATCATTATTCGCGCAGAAGTATAATCTGGTTGCAGATTAAAGCCCGCGGCGGGGTGCCCGGGCGTAGCGTTCGAAAGGGTTGAATATGTTCGATATGGTTTCTCGCCGCGGATTCGTCTCGCTTTCTGCTGTCGCCGCTGCCGGCCTCGGTCTTGCCGGCTGCTCGGGCAACAAGACGTCCGAGCCTGCTGGTTCCGATGCCGGCTCCGCCAAGTCTTCCTCTAAGAAGAAGACTGTCGAGCTGCAGGTCTTTGCCGCCAACTCGCTCGAGAAGGCCTTGCCCGAGGTCCAGGAGCTCTACACCGAGCAGACCGGCACCACGTTTGCCGACACGCAGTTTAAGGCGTCCGGCGACCTCGTCGAGCAGATGCGTGCCGGCGCCACGGTCGACGTGCTCATCACTGCTTCCAAGGGCACCATGGATGACGCTGAGACCGCTGAGCTCGTCGACACCGACACCCGCGAGGATATGTTCGTCAACGACCTCGTGATCATTCGCGCCGAGGGCTCCGACACCAAGGTCGAGGCCATCGCCGACGTCGCGAACCTGGACGGCAAGATCGCCATTGGCGACGCCAAGACCTGTCTCTTATACACATCTCCGAGCCCACGAGACCGATC
>UQVD01000110.1 GCA_900544385.1 uncultured Collinsella sp. | reverse complement strand
GAGATACTGATCGGTCTCGTGGGCTCGGAGATGTGTATAAGAGACAGGGCTTGTAGAGGTCCTCGACACGCTGGAGATGCGTGGCCTTGCGGATCTGCTGCTCGAGTTCGGGCGTGAGTTTGCCCTGGGCGTCGATGAGCAGAATGACGTCCTCTTTGCGCTGCTCAAGATTGCGTAGGTAAGACAGGCGCTCGTCGAGTGCGCGCAGGGCGACGTCGTCCATGCCGCCCGTGGCTTCTTTGCGGTAGCGCGAGATAAAGGGGATGGTGTTGCCCTCGTCGATGAGCTTGACGGCTGCCTCGATGTTGGCGGCCTTAAGGTTGAGCTCGTGGGCGAGCTGGGCGATAAGATCCATGGGACTCCTTGCGTTTAAGGTGCGTTTGCAGCACAGGGCTACCAAGGATACCACCCGTTTCAAAAGACTGTTTTGGGCCCTCGCCACGAAAACGACCTATCTACTACGTTTGAACCGTATGGGTCGACCATCCCCCGGTTTTCAGAAAATACGCAAGCCGTCTACCTGCGCTTTTGATTTTAGGAAATATGGCATGGTTGAGGGTGATTGGCTAAACGTAGTAGATAGGCCCATTTCGTGGCGAACGAATCAGGCTGAGGTGCAAAATGGCCCCCGTCTCAGAAAAATCGTCGGCAAGGTAGCAAAATGCCCCGCGGGCAGGAGGCTGCTCGCGGGGCAAAGAAGAGGGGCTTATTGGTGGCGGACCGAGGGGTTCGGCATGGGGTTTGCCGCGGTCTGCCCTAAGGCATTACAGCTCGACGAGCTGGCCGGTCTCGGCGGCCTCCTTGATGGCGTTGAGAAGCGTGAGCGTCTTGACGTTGTCGGCGGGGGTTACGACGGGCTCGACCTCGCGGCGGACAACCTTCACAAAGTGCTTGAGCTGCATCTTGTGCGGCAGTGCCGGGTCTACGGCCGGAATCTCCATCTGCAGCGGCTTGTGCCAGTTAGAGGCGCCGTCGTAGGAGAACTGGTGCAGGCGGGGCAGCGACAGGGCGCCTAGGGTTCCGCCGATAAAATAGGCGTCGGCGTCGAAGGGACGGTACTGCGGATCCTCGCGAGCGGTTGCCTCCCAGTTCCAGGGGCTGGCGGTGGCGTCGGAGATGGTCATGCTCGCGAGCGCGCCATCGGCAAAACGGACGTTGACCACGGCGGAGTCCTCGGTCTCAAAACCGCGGGCGGCGCTGGACTGCATGCCCTGGACGGCAACGGGCTCGCCCAGCAGGTAACGGAGCAGGTCGACGTCGTGCACCAGGTTGACCAGGATCGGGCCGGCGCCCTTCTTGCGGCGCCACTCGACATCGAAGTACTCGTCATTCTTATAGATCATGTAGTGGAAGCTCGACACGGTGAGCTTGCCCAGCTTGCCGGACTCGATGATCTCCTTGGCCTTGTTGACGAAGGGGTTGTGGCGACGGTGCTGACCCACGAGCACGGGCACGCCGGCGGTCTCGGCCTCGGCGGCAAAGGCCTGGGCATCCTCGAGATCGTTGGAGATCGGCTTTTCGACCAACGGCACGATGTTGCGCTTGATGGCCTCGCGGGCAACGCCCAGGTGCAGGTCGTTGGGCGTGGCGATGATGACGGCCTCGGGCTTGACCTCGTCCATCATCTGGGCGGGATCGGTGTAAAACGGCACGCCGGCGTCCTCGGCCGTGGCGCGGGCGCCCTCAAAGGCGTCAGCGATGGCGACGAGCTCGGCCTCGGGCTCCTCGGTGACAAAGCGGATGTGGTTGCGGCCCATGGCGCCGGCGCCGATAACGGCAATGCGGACGGGGTTGAGCTCAGACATTTCGACTCCTTAATACTGGTGGCGGTGAAATGCGACAAAGGGACAGTCCCTTTGTCGAATCGGTAAAACTAGGCGGACTTCTTCTTGCTGTCGGAGACCATCATGTAGACGGTGAGCACGACGGCGATGGCGGCGATCACAATGGCGCCGTAGAAGGACTGCTGGTAGGCGGCGCTGCCGGCCTCGGCGTGATACAGCACGGCGGTGATGGGCTGGCTGATCCAGGTGGAAGCGGCATAACCCAAAAACATGATGCCGTAGTTGACGCCGATGTTGCTGGTGCCAAAGGCGCCACCGGTGAGCGGTGGGTAGATGACGAGCAAAGCGCCAAAGCTAAAGCCGAGCAGGGCGAGCGCCACAAAGAACATGCTCTGCGTAAAGCTCATCGACATGATGACGAGTGCGATGATGGTGACGACAAGGCTGATGAGCAGCGACTTATAGGCGCCGAGCTTGTCGATGATCTGGCCAAAGGACAGGCGGCCAACCAAGTTGGCGCAGGTGTTGACGGAGACCACCACACCGCCGAGGGCGACGGCCGCGGCGCTCGTGGGGTCGGCGAAGAGCTGGACGGCGGCGATGGAGGCAACCTTGCCCACGAGCAGGGTGCCCGCGGTGGCGGCAAAGGCGAAGGTGACGATGAGGACCCAGAAGCGCGGGGTCTTGACCATCTCGCCCGGGTTGAGGTCACCGAAGGTGCCGGCGTGCGCGCCGCCCTTGGGGGCCTCGAAGCCCTCGGGCAGCCAACCGGCCTCGGGGGCCTTCAGGAACAGGGCGGAGGCGGCGATCGTCACAAAGAAGATGACGCCGAGTGCCTTGAGGGCGCCAAAGATGCCCAGGCTCGGGATGAGCAGCGAGGCGAGCACCGGGGACAGCACGGCGGGGCCGGCGGTCGAAGCGGCCAGGGTGATGCCGGAGGCAAGGCCCTTCTTGTCGATGAACCACTTTTGGCCGGTGGTGAGCGCCGGGTTGTAGCCCAGGCCGTTGCCGATGGCGGCGACGAGCGAGAACCACAGGTAGAACTGCCACGGCTCGGTGACGGTGCCGGACATGAACCAGCCCAGGCCGTAGCACACGGCGGCGGCGATCACGACGTTGCGCGGGCCGATCTTATCGGAGATGCGGCCGGCGAAGATGCCCGTTACGGCCATGATGGTCTGAAAGACGGGGAAAGCCCAGGTAAGGGCACTCGACCACTCGGGGTAGACGGCGAGCAGATTCTTGCTCACGACGGAATACAGCGCGATGGAGCTAATGAAGAACATGGTGACGCACGCGGCGGAAAGCACGACGGCGCGACCCTTGTTGGAGTTGGTGGAAGCCATTGGACTCTTTCTAATCGATACGGGGGAGGAGCGGGCGTGTCTGCGGGCCTCCCTGCCAGGTTGGTTTACTGGTCAGTCGGCTTTGCGACGCCGGACTCATCGGACCAGAGCTCGACACCCTTGTTCTTAAGGTAGTTGTCGGCATAGGCGCGACGGCCGCCGGGCTTGGCGGTGAGGTCGCCCATCATATTGGAGAAGCCGCCATCGACCTTGATGGCGTCGCCGGTGGTAAAGTCCGAGCGCTTGGACGCCAGGAACATGACGGCGTTGGCGATATCGCTGACCTCGCCGATGCGACGCGTGGCGATCAGGCGGCTGCGGCTCTTTTCGACCTCGGGATCGGCGTAAAAGCTCGCCGACATCGGGGTCTTAACGAAGCAAGGCTCGACGCAGTTGGAGCGCACGCCGTAGGGGCCCCACTCGGCGGCGAGCATCTTGGACATCATGTTGACGCCGGCCTTGGTGGAGCTGTACACGCCCGAGAACGTCTCGGGGGAGTGGCTGGCAACGGTCGAGATGTGCACCAGGCGGCCCTGGCCGGCCTTGATCATCTCGCGACCAAAGCGCTGTGAGGTGATGAAGTAACCGGTGAGGTTGACGTTGAGCACCTGCTCCCAGTCGGAGAGCGGCAGGTCCTCCATAGCGGCAAAGCGCAGGATGCCGGCGGTGTTGACGAGGACGTCGACGCGGCCGAAGTCGGCGATGGTGGCGTCGACGGCGGCCTGAACCTCGGCCTCGTCGGTGGCGTTCATCTTGTAGCCCTCGGCGTGGATGCCAAACTCGGCGGCGAGGTCGGCGGCTGCGGCCTTGACCTTCTCCTCGTCCAGGTCGAGCAGGACGACGTTGGCGCCGTTGCGGGCGAACTCGCGGCAAATCTCGACGCCCATACCGCCGAGTGCGCCGGTCACGGCGCAGACATCGCCCTCGAGCTTAAGCCAGTTGCTCATAGGAACTTCCCTTCTTGTGCCTCCCGGTGGGTCGTTCCCATTAATCGACCCACGTGGTTTTCGCTGGTTATCGTATGCTTTGCATTTGCGCAGGTGAATTGCATATTTGTTAGAATGGCGTTAACTGTAGGTTTACACTGTGCATTGAGGCTTGTTCTCAATTGAGCGCGTGACCTGCGAAAATAACCCCCCCCCTGTGGCACCATGTGGCCACGGGTGCGAAAACAGGAGATTGACGTGTACGATCGACGACTTGAGGCCATATCGGCCGCCGCGGAGCTGGGAAGCTTCTCGCGCGCCGCGGCAAAGCTGCGCGTGTCGACCCCGGCGCTCGTCAAGCAGGTGTCGGGTTTCGAGGCCGAGTTCGGCATCACGCTGTTCGAACGCTCACACTCGGGCGTCAGGGTGACGCCGGCGGGTGCTCTGCTGGTAGACGACGCGCGTTCGATCATGCGGCAGTCCGAGGACGCGCTGCGCCGTGCCCGACGCGCCGCGGGCGATGGCGGTGCCGTGCGCCTGGGCGTGTCGATGATGTGCCCGGGGCGCCAAACGCTGTCGATGTGGTCGGGCGTACACGAGCTGGAACCGTCGCTGCGATTTGAGATCGTGCCGGTAAGCGACCTCTATGACGAGTGCGAGACCGTCATGCGCAGCTTGGGCCGCGAGGTCGATGTGGTGCAGTCGAGTTTTTCTACCCCACGCTGGGGCGACGCCTGCCAAAAGCTCCGCATCGTTAACGTGCCGTTTTATATCGACCTGCCGCGCACGAGCCCGCTGGCGCGCAAGAATCGCATTACGGTCGCCGACTTGGAGGGCATGCGCCTGCGCGTGCTCCGTCACGGCAACGACGCTATGGACAGTCTGCGCATCGACCTGTTGGCCGACGGCGGCGTGGACGTGATCGATGTGGATAGCTTCGACTTTGCGCTCTTTAACGAAGCCGAGGAAAAAGGCGACGCGGTGCTCACCTGCGGCGCATGGTCGGGGGTACACCCGGCTTTTGTGGGCGTGCCGTTCCTGTGCGGGCGAGAGGTGCCGGTCTTTTTGCACTATCCGCTCGAGCCAACCCTCCAAGTACAAAAATTCGTCAACGCCATGGCCCAACTCCTCAACTAGCTCATCCTTACAAAACGAGGCCCTGGCCAAACGGCCAGGGCCTCGCAAACTTTTATTCCGTTCTAAATGACGGGCTGATCACGCGCAGGAGGGTGCCCCGGGGGCGGGCGGGGTATTTCCTCCGCGCGCAGTTTCGCAGCGAAGCGAGA
>UQVD01000109.1 GCA_900544385.1 uncultured Collinsella sp. | reverse complement strand
AAGTAGCTGTGGAAGCCCAGGAAGTGGTCCAGGCGCACGCGGTCGTAGAGCGAAAACGCACGGCGCAGGCGGTCGAGCCACCAACGATAGCCGTTCTCTTTCATGCGATCCCAGCGGAAAGTGGGGTTACCCCACACCTGGCCCTCGGGCGCAAAGTTGTCGGGCGGCGCACCGGAAATCTCAATCGCCTTACCGGTATCGGACAGCCAGAAGTTTTCGGGCTCGCTCCACGCGTCGGCCGAATCGTCCGAGACATACATCGGGATATCGCCGATGACCTCAATGCCCTTCTTGTGCGCATAGTTCATGAGCTCGCACCAGGCAAGGTCAAAGCGATACTGCATGTACGCCTGCAGCTCGGCCTCGTCGTGGAAGCGCTTGTCATCGATCAGATACTCGTTGTAGCGCGCTACATCTGCCGGCCAATCGTGGCGCGACTCGCCCTCAAAGTACTTCTTAACGGCCATGTAGACGCAGTACTTCTCGAGCCAGTCGGCGTTGCGATGTTTAAACGCCGTGTACAGCGGGTCGGCATCCTCGCCGCCGTGAGCCTTCCATGCAGCAAAGTCGGCGGCCAGCTCCTCGTGACTCTCGGGCAGCAGGTCAATATTGCCCGCAAAGGCCGAAGGCCCAGCGTAAGGGGAGCGGAAGAAGTCCGTCGGGTTGACGGGCAGGACTTGCCAGTAGCGCATGCCCATAGCGGCCAGATGGTCGATAAAGCGACGCGTGGGCGCACCGATTGTGCCGGGCTTGCCGTCATCGGTCGGCACCGAGGTGATGTGGCACACAACGCCCGCGCCATGATCGAGCGGCTCCTGCAGGCGCTTCTCGGCATGGTGATAGATGATCGAAGAGCCCAGCGGGTACAGGTCGAGCGTGACGGTACCGTTGTGGATCTCGCACTCGTGACCGCTGATCACGTCGCTCGCGCATTCGCCGAGCGCCGGAATCGTCACGCGGTGCGAATTGCGCAGGCTGCGGTTGATGATAACCGTCGCGGCTTCGCCGTCATTGCCCGTGCGGGTGTAAGCCAAGACTTCGTCGTTGAGCGCAAAGGCCTTGATCTCGCCATCGACCATAAAGGGCAGCGCACGGCGCACGGCAGACGCGTTCTTAACGATGGCCAGTGTGTCGAAGTCGTGGAGTTGGTCTTTGGTCGGCAGGGTGCGGCGGTTGCCCGGATCGGTGAGGCCCTCCAGGCCGTACTCGTCGCCATAATAGATCGAGGGCACACCCGGGAAGGTCATCTGCATGAGCGTCGCCAGCCAAAAACGGCTCTTGGCCAGGCCCATCGAGTTATCGTCCAGGCGCCATTTGCTGCGCTCGCTCTCGGGCAGCTGCGACTCGTCGGGGCCACCGCCGAGCACCGAGATGATGCGCGGGCGGTCGTGGCTCGAAAGCAGATTGAGCGCGCAGGCCAGTGCCTCGCGTGGGTAGTTCTCGCGCAGGGTTTCGATATCCTCGGCTGCCTGGTAGGCGTTCTTGTAGCCCATCAAAAAGCCGATGACCATGTCGCGGAAGGGGTAGTCCATGGCGGAGTCGAGCTCCGAGCCCTGCAGATAGCGACGCAGGTGGCCATAGCTGATCTTGTTGGAGGCGTCTTCCCAGACTTCGCCGAGCAGCAGCGCGTCGGGCTTCTCGGCGAGCACGGCCTTTTTGATCTCGGCCAGGAAGTCGTCGGAAAGCTCGTCGGCCACATCGAGTCGCCAGCCATGGGCACCGGCGCGCAGCCATTTACGGATCACGCCGTCCTTGCCCAGGAGCCGCTCGCGCACCAGTTCGGAGCTCTCATTGATGGCGGGCATGTTGCCCACGCCCCACCAGCAGTCATACGAACCGTCCTCATGGAAGTAAAATGCATCGCGCCACGGCGAGTCCTCGCTCTGCCAAGCACCGACGCCGGGATAATTGCCGTAGCGGTTAAAGTAGATCGAGTCGTCGCCCGTATGGTTGAACACACCGTCCAGAATGATGGAAATGCCAAGCTTCTCGGCCGCCTCGCACAGCTCGGTAAAGTCCTGCTCGGTGCCCAGAATCGGGTCGATCTTGGTGTAGTCGGCCGTGTCGTAGCGGTGGTTGCTCGCGGCCTCAAAGATGGGGTTGAGGTAGATGGCCGTAAAGCCTAGCTCGGCAATGCGGGGCAGGTCATTTTGGATACCCTTGAGCGAACCGCCGTAAAAATCCCAGGTCTTGATGGAGCCGTCTTCGGCACGCTCGTACTCGGGCGGTTCGTTCCAGTCCTCGACCATGCGGCGCTGGATTCCTTTGCGCGGTTTTTCAACTTCGGTAAGCGTGCGCTCGCGCCAGTTTTCGTCGCGGGCATAGCGGTCGGGGAAGATCTGGTAGACCATGCCACGCTCGTACCACTCAGGACGAACTTTGCGGTGCTTGTAGACGGTGATCTGGAAGGACGGGACCTCGGCGTAGTTGTAAGTTACGCCCTCGCCACCGGTGCGACCCTGCGGTGCGCCCAAACGGACCTCGGGCTGACCCTCGATATTGCAGATAAAGCTGTACCAGATAAGACAGGGCTCGGTGCACTCAAGCTCTACGGTAAATATGCCGTCGCCCTCGTGCGTCATGGGATACAGAGACTCACCGATCTCATCGACCCAGGTGCGCAGCGTAAGCGTTGCCTGGTTGGGGTCGGCATCCTCCAAAATCACCGAGAGCGAAACGGAAGTTCCAGTGGTCACAGCGCCAAACGGAGTGCGAAACTGCGGTAGACGGCTGTTGTGAATCAATCTCATAATACGGTCCAGTTCAATAGAATCACGGCCTGCGGGCCATGGGCTTTACGCACAAGATATAAGTATATCTGTTGTACACAGGCTGTATAAACAACATCCGTTTACCATCGGCGAACGGTTGTCCTAGAAAATCGTTTTACCACCCAAATTATCGCGATATTTAAAAACGTCTATACCGATACTATTTGTAGCCAAACAAAAGTACTTCGGTTTACTACGACGAATTGAATGATCTCAACCACAGTCATTTTGGTGATATTAAAACCGCAGGTAGAAGCGTTCTTAATTTCGAAGATTACTCGCCGTGGTCTGCCGGAGCCATTTTGTCGTAGTAAACCGGCCCTCTTTTTAATGCGAAGTTCAACGCAAAAGAGGGCGCCTGGTTGGGGCGCCCTCTTTTGCGTTGAGGAATAAGTTTTAATCGTCCGGATTAGCGGCGCTTGCGGGCGGCCGTTGCCTTGCGGACGGAGGTCTTCTTGGTCGGAGCCTTTTCCTCGGCCGGAACGGCGGGGGAGACCGGGGTCTCCTTGGCGGGCTCGGTCTCTGCCTTAGTCTTGGGAGCGGCCTTAACCTCGGCAGCCTTCGGAGTCGGCTCGGCCTTTACTGCGGGCTTGTCCTCGGCCTTACCCTCTGCCTTGGGAGCTGCAGCCTTGGTCGTGGTCTTCTTGGCCGTCGTCGCGGCGCGTTTGCGCGTGGTGGTCTTGGCGGCCGGCTTTGCCTCGACAGCTGCCTCAGCCTTAGACTCAGCGGGCGTCTCCTCGACTTTGGCGGCCGGCTTTGCAGTAGCCTTCGGGGCCGTCTTCGCGGCGGCCTTCGTCGTAGCGGCCTTGGCCGTCGTCGACTTCGTAGCCGTGGTCTTCTTGGCTGCCGTTGCCTTCTTGGTGGTTGCAGCCGTCTTCTTGGCAGCGGTCTTGGCCGGAGCCTTTGCCGCAGGCTTAGCCTCGACGGCGGCCTTTACCTCGGGAGCAGCCTCGACCTCGTTGGCCTTCTTGGCAGCGGCGGTCGTGCGCTTGCGCGTGGTCGATGCCTTGGCAGTAGTTGCCTTGGCAGCGGTGGTCTTGCTCGCAGCGGCCTTCGTGGTCGTAGCCTTCTTAGCCGTTGCCTTGCGGGTCGTCGTCTTTTTGGTGGCAGGCTTCGCAGCGGGCTTCACCTCAGGCTCGGGCTCGGGAGCAGCCTCGACCTTCACCTCAGGATCGGCCTTAACGGGCTTAGCTTCAACCGGCTTCTCCTCGACCTTGGGCTCCTCAGCAGCAGCGGGCTCCTTAACGGGCGCCGCAGGCTCGGCCTCATCAGCAACCGGCTCCTCTATGGCCGTGGCAGCCTCCACAGCCGCCGGGCGCTCAATCTCCGGGTGCATAAAGAAGTACAGGTCCAGATACTTGTCGGCCGAACGCGTCCAGCTAAAGTCCTGGCTCATGGCCTGCGTGACTAGCTGGTTCCATGCCTCACGGTTATCCCAGAACAGGCGTGCTGCGCGGAACACCGCGTCGCCCATCTCGTCGCCGTTAAAGTTGGTAAACGAGAAGCCCGTGCCCTCGCCGGTAAACTCGTTGTACGGCTGCACGGTGTCCTTCAGGCCACCGGTCTCGCGCACGATGGGCAGGGTGCCGTAGCGCATGGCGATGATCTGCGACAGGCCGCAGGGCTCAAACTTCGAAGGCATCAGGAACATGTCGGCGGCAGCGTACATGCGCTGCGACAGCGTCGGGTCAAACTCGATGCGCGCGGCCATGGTGCCGGGGTACTTGTCCTGGAAGTAGCGCAGACCGTCCTCGTAGTCGCGGTCGCCGGTGCCCAGCACGGCCACCTGAACGCCGCCGGACAGGATGCGGTCGAGCGCGTACATGACCAGGTCCATGCCCTTCTGGCGCGTCAGACGCGTGACCATCACCATAAGCGGGCGGTCGTCGCGCACCTCGAGCCCCAGTTCCTCCTGCAGCTTGGCCTTGCACACGGCCTTGCCGGAACGGTCGTCAACCGTGTAGTTGGCGGCAATGCGCTTGTCGGTTGCCGGGTCAAAGGCCGCCACGTCAATGCCGTTGAGGATGCCCTGCAGCGCGTAGGAGCGCTCGCGCAGTACGCCGTCCAGGCCCTCGCCAAACTCGGGCGTCTGGATCTCGCCCGCATAGGTGGGGCTCACCGTGGTAATGGCATCGGCATAGTGCAGCGCGCCCAGCATGTAGTTGATGCTGCAGGCGTCGCAACGCAGCTGCGTAGCAGCCGCCGGAATATGCGCCACACCCAGGATGTCCTCCATCACGGTGTCGCTAAACTGGCCCTGGAACGCCACGTTGTGGATCGAGAACACAGTCTTGACGCGGTCGTACAGCGGCAGGCCCTGGTAGAACTCGCGCAAGAACACGGGCGCCAGTGCCGTCTGCCAGTCGTTACAGTGCAGGATGTCGCACTCAAAGCCCTCGGGCAGGTGCTGCAGGCTCTCGGTAATGGCCTTGGAGAAGAACGCGAAGCGCTCGCCGTCGTCGAAGAAGCCGTACGGATAATCGCGCGCAAAGTAGCGCTCGTTGTCCACGAACATATAGGTGACGCCGTCGTGCTCGAGCTTCTCCAGCCCGCAGTACTCGTTGCGCCAGCCCAGGCTCACGTAAAAGTCGGAAAAGCTGTCTCTTATACACA
>UQVD01000108.1 GCA_900544385.1 uncultured Collinsella sp. | reverse complement strand
CTGCATATCGTCGGCAGCGTCAGATGTGTATAAGAGACAGACAGAACCTCGGCGGCGCGACCCGGCTGCAAGAAGGCATAGCCCTCGCCCTCGACGGGACGGAAGCGAACCTTCTCGATGCGCAGCTGGGCGAGCAACTCCTCGACGATGCCCTTGCCAAAGAAGAAGCGCAGCTTGCGGTACTTCATGGTCCAAGACTGCTCGCTCCACTGGCCCGAGAGCACACCCGCCACGGACTTGGTCTCCTTGGGCAGGCTGGCGTTCTCGCGACCGTGGAACAGGCTGCCGACCTCGTACAGGTGCACGTTGGGCGTGCCGTGGGCCTCGTTATAGGCCACAGACTGCAGCAGGCCCGGCAGCAGCGAGCGGCGCATCTCGGTCTGCTCGGCCACCAGCGGATTCATGAGCACCACGGGGCAACCGCGGCCCTCGGTGGACATGCCGATCTTCTCCAGGTCGCCCGGGGCGGCAAAGCCAAAAGTCGTGGTCTCGTTGAGGCCGCAGGCGCGCAAGATCTCGCCGACCTTGCGGGTGAGCTTCTGCTCGCGGGTCAGGCCGCCGATGTGGTTCTTGGCCGCCGGGATAGTTGCCGTCACGCGGCCCATGCCCCACAGACGCAGGACCTCCTCGATCAGATCGATCTCGCGCGGCAGGTCGGGGCGGAAGCTCGGCGGGGTGACCATAAAGTCCTTGCCGTCGCGCTCGACGGTGCAGCCCAGGCGGGTGAGCGAGCGCTCGATAAAGTCGGGCTCGATGTCGGCGCCGCAGATGGCGTGCACGCGGGCCAAGCGCAGCTTGATGCTATCGATGGTCTTGGGCGCGGGGAACACATCCACGTAGCCGGGAGCGACCTCGCCGCCGGCGATCTCCTCGATCAGCGCGCACGTGACGTTGGCGACGTCCACGCAGCCGGTCTCGTCGACCTGGCGCTCAAAGCGAATGGAGGCGTCGGAGATCAGCGACAGGTCGCGGCTGGTGTGCGAGGTGCGACCGGCGTTGAAGCAGGCGCTCTCGACCATCACGTCGACGGTATCGTCCTCGATCTCGGAATCCATGCCGCCCATAACGCCAGCCAGTGCCACGGGACGCTCGCCGTCGGTGATAAGGCCCATGCCGGCGTCGAGCGTGCGCTCCTCGCCGTCGAGGGTCGTGAACTTCTCGTCCTGCTGGGCGGCGCGAACCACCACGCGACGCCTGCCCTCGCGCTCGGCAAAGGTGTCCAGGTCAAAGGCGTGCAGCGGCTGACCGGTGAGCATCATCACATAGTTGGTGATGTCGACGATGTTGTTGTGCGGGCGCACGCCCAGGGCGTTAAGGCGCTTGACCATCCAGTCGGGCGAGGGGCCGACCTTCACGTTGCGCACGATGCGGGCGACATAGCGGTCGCACAGGCCCTCGTCGGCAATCTCGACCGAAAGCTCGTCGTCGGTCGCGCGGCCGGTCTCGGCCTTGATGGCGGGCAGCTCAACGTGGAAATCGCGGTCGAAGATGGCGCCGGTCTCGCGGGCCATGCCGATCATGGACAGGCAGTCGGGACGGTTGGGCGTGATCTCGCAGTCGAGCACGGTATCGCTCGAGCCCACGTACTCGGCAAACGGCATGCCGCAGGGCGTATCCTCGGGCAGGATCATGATGCCGGAGTGGTCGCCGCCCAGGCCGAGCTCGCGCGCGGAGCAGTTCATGCCCATGGACACGACGCCGCGAAGCTTGCTCTTCTTGATCTTGACGTCGCCGGGAAGCACGGCGCCGATCATAGCCGTGACGATGTGGTCGCCGGCCTCGAAGTTCTGCGCGCCGCAGACGATCTGCAGCGGAGCAGGGTTGCCGTCGGCGTCGAGATTCTTGTCGCCCACATCGACCGAGCACACATACATATGGTCGCTATCGGGGTGCGGGGTCTTGGTGAGCACCTTGGCGGTCACCACGTGGTCGAAGGACTCGCCCACGGTGTCGATCGCCTCGACCTCGGTGCCGGTACGGATGTATTCGTCCGAAAGGGTCTTGGGATCCTCCGGAATATCGATCATGGTCTTGAGCCAGTCGTAAGAAACGCGCATATAACTGGTCTCCTTTCATAAATGCGGCTTTGAGCCGGAAACTGCAACTAAGAAGAAAGCGTTCTAGAACTGGTTCAAGAACCTCATGTCACCAGTCATCAACGTGCGCAGGTCGGGCAGGTCGTAGCGCAGGGCCGCGACGCGCTCGGCGCCAATGCCAAAGGCGAAGCCGGTGTACTTCTCGGGGTCGATGCCGCAGTTGATCAGGACGTTGGGGTCGACCATGCCGCAGCCCAAGATCTCGATCCAGCCGCTGTGCTTGCAGAAGTTGCAGCCCTTGCCGCCGCACACGTGGCAGCTCACGTCCACCTCGCAGGAAGGCTCGGTGAAGGGGAAGAAGTGCGGGCGGTAGCGCGTCTTGCGGTCCTCGCCAAACATGCACTTAACAAAGTAGTCGAGCGTGCCCTTAAGATCGCCAAAGGTGATGCCCTCGTCGACGACCAGGCCCTCGATCTGGTTGAACTGCGGCAGGTGGCAGGCGTCGGCCGTGTCGGGACGGTAGACGGTGCCCGGGCAGATCATGTAGATGGGCGGCTTCTGCGACTCCATAGTGTGGATCTGCACGCCCGAAGTCTGGGTGCGCAGCAGTACGTCAGACTCGCCATGGGCATGTGCCTCGGGGTGTGCGACGCTGCCGGGCTTGTTGTCGACCACGTAGAAGGTGTCGCGGGCCGAGCGGCTCGGGTGATCCATGGGGGCGTTGAGCGCGGTGAAGTTGTAGTAGGAGGTATCGACCATGGGGCCGGACTCAACGGTGTAGCCGATGCCGCAGAAGATGTCCTCGGCCTCCTCGATGATCTGCTTGATCAGGTGCTGGTGACCGATCTGCGGACGGATACCCGGCAGGGTAATGTCGACGGCCTCGTGCTCGAGTGCGTGCTTGAGGGCGGCGGCCTTCATCTCGGTGGTGCGCTCGTCGAGCATGCCCTCGATCAGCTGGCGCATCTCGTTGGCACGCTTGCCCATCATGGGACGATCCTCGGGGGCGAGCTTGCCCATCATGCGCATCAGGCCGGTGATACGACCCTTGCGGCCGAGCAGTTCAACGCGCGCAGCCTCGAGCTTGGCGGCGTCATCGGCGCTAGTGACGAGCTCCTTGGCCTCTTCCTCGAGTTTGACCAGATCATCAATCAGACTCATGTCTTCCCTTTCGTCTCTCGCGCTCCCCGCTTGCCGAGGCGGCTGCCGCCGTCTGACGTTGCGAAAACGCGGCCCGGTTCGGTAACAAAAAACCGTCCTCGGGCATGTGTATTGCCCAAGGACGGTTGAATTCCGCGGTACCACCTTGTTTGACCCGGCGGATGTCTGGCCCGCCGCGCCCACTCTTTGCCCCTTGTCGCGAGGCTCACGGCTTCCCTACTGGGGCTTCGCCGCCGCTGGCCGCGTGCCCGTTGAGGTCGCTGCTCGGGAGTGAACGCTTGGCCCTTGCCACCGCAGGAAGGCTTGCAGCCCATGACCTTCCCTCTCTTGCCGGCGACGCGGCGGGCAAAACCCTCTCCGTCAACGCATTGGGCTATAGGATAACACATTCTGCGAGCATATCGCCGCGTTCCGTTTTGTTCGCGCTGGGTACAAGGCAGGTAGCTGTGCAAACTGGCCGTGCGTCCACCCGTGGTGCACGGCTCGCGAGATCAAGGATATGGTATGGGAAAGAAACTCGATAAGACGGCCGAGCCCGCAGTGGGCAAGACGCCCAAAGGCATGAAGGTCGATAAAGCCGTCAAAAAGCTCCGCAAACTCGAGGGCAAGCTGTGGACTCGCGAGTACCTGCTCAAGATTGCCGAGTTTGACGGCGCGACCATCGCCCCCGCTAACGGCGCCGCGGCCCGCGCCGATGCCATGGGCACCCTTGCCGGCGAGCATCACAAACTCTTGACCAGCGAGAAGTCCGTTGAGCTCGTGCGTTCTCTCGCGCGTGAGACGGTCGCGGGCGAAAAGATCGACGACCCGCAGCTGCTCGACGAGATTCGCGTGCTCGGCCGCGACCAGCGCGAGGCAAGCGTTATCCCTACCGAGGAGGCCGAGGCCTGGACCAGGCTCACCTGCGAGGCCGACGCCGTGTGGCACAAGGCCAAGACGGCCAATGACTGGGCGAGCTTTGAGCCCTATGTGGATAGAATCGTCGCCCAACTTAAGCATCAGGCCGAGCTCATGGACCCCAAGCGCGACCCATACGATGTTTGGCTCGACCAGTACGAACGCGGCCTTTCCACCGAGAGCTTCGACGCGTTTTGCGACGAGGTCAAGGCGACGGTCGTGCCGCTCGTGCACGCCATCGGCGAGCGCGGACAGCAGCCCACTGCCGACTTTTTGCACGCGCATGTGCCCGAGGCCGCCCAGCGCGCCATGAGCTTTGACCTGATGAAGCTCGTCGGCCTTAACCTGGACGACACCACACTCGCCTTTACCGAGCATCCGTTTAGCGAGGGCTTCTCGGTGGGCGACGCGCGCATTGCCACGCACATCTACGAGGACGACTGCATCTCCAACGTCTACAGCATCATCCACGAGGCCGGTCACACCATGTACGAGCTGGGCGTCAATCCCGCTTACGCGCGCACGTGTCTGGAGGGCGGCACCTCCATGGGCATTCACGAGAGCCAGAGCCGCTTCTTTGAGAACACCGTTGGCCGCAGCCGTGCTTTTATGGGCCCGCTGCTCGAGGTGCTGCGCCGTCACGCGCCCGAGGTCTACGGCAACGTGGACGAGAACACGCTCTACCACGCCGTGAACATCGCTCAGCCGTCGCTGATCCGTACCGAGGCCGACGAGCTCACCTACCCGCTGCATATTATGGTGCGCTACGAGATTGAGCGCATGCTGTTTGCCGGCGAGGCCACGGCCAGGGACATCCCCGCGCTTTGGAATCGCTTTATGGACGAGTACCTTGGCATTCCGGTTCCCGACGGCACGCGCGGCTGCCTGCAGGATACGCACTGGAGCGGCGGCTCGTTTGGCTACTTCCCCACCTATGCGCTGGGCAGCGCCTACGACGCCATGTTCGTGCCGGCCATGTGCCGCGACGGCGTCGACCTCACCGGCGCCTGCGCGAGCGGCGATTTGGCACCCGTCCGCGCCTGGCTCGGCGAGCACATTTGGCAGTGGGGCCGCGCCAAGGACGCGCCGGAGCTCATCAAGGGCGCGTGCGGCATGGCGTTCGATGCCCGCTACTACTGCGGCTACCTGCAGGACAAGTTCACCACGCTCTACGAGCTGTAAGGATTGACCAGCCCGCCATCGCCAACGCCAACCATGTTGACGCCGATACCTTGGCAACGTCAGCGAAAACGGCCCCAAGCGAGCAAGGTGACGTGAAATGAAAGGGCGCTGATCTTCTGGTCGCGCCCTTGAAATTGAACGTCAGATTGCCGCTTGGGGCCGTTTGCAGCGTCGAGCGGTTACGCGGTTTGGTAAAACCGCGTAACTATAAAAC
>UQVD01000107.1 GCA_900544385.1 uncultured Collinsella sp. | reverse complement strand
CAATCGCAAGAAGATGACGGGGCGGAATGTCAATCCTGGTCTAACAGAGCCTTTTGTTATGGGGGATTCATTTGAGCCCCCATAGTTGTGTTCACGTTCGGGAACATAGCGCCAATTGCCTTAGCTATGTTCACGTTCGGGAACATTGCCGTCCGCACCGCAAGACGGCCCGACTACTCGAAATATTGGAACTTGTTGGTTGAGAAGGCGAATGTTACGACGAAGCCTTCGCCCGGCTCCGATGCCGCGGTGACGTCGATGCCCATCTTGGAGCACAGGCGCGCCACCAGGTAGAGGCCGATGCCCGTTGCGCGCTTGGTGGTGCGGCCGTTGTCGCCGATAAAGCCCTTCTCGAACACGCGCGGCAGGTCGGCCGCGCTCACGCCGCAGCCGTTGTCCGCGACGGTAAGCTCGATGCGCTCGCTCGCCAGACCCTCGTCCAGCAACGCACCCGAAAACACGATCTTTGCGCCGTCCTCACGCGCATATTTAATGCTGTTCTGAATAAGCTGGCCCAGAATAAACTCGAGCCACTTCTCGTCGGTAAAGACCTCGAAGTCGAGGTTCTCGCACACCGGGGCCACGTGCGCCGCGATGAGCTCGCGCGCGTTGGCCTTAATCGCGCCCGTCACCAGGGTCTTGAGATCCCAGCGGCGAATCAAGTAGTCGCGCTCCACGACTTCCGAGCGCGCGTAGTACAGCGCCTGGTCGATATAGCGCTCCACGCGAGCCAGCTCGCGACCCAGGTCATCCACACGCGACAGGTCGTCTTCGCTGCCATCCAGATTTTCCAAAATCAGATGAGCCGCCGCCAGGGGCAGCTTGGCCTCGTGGACCCAGCTCTCGATATAGTCGCGATAGTCATCGGTCTGACGCCGGCCTTCGGCAACCTCGTCGCATGCCGCCTTGCCCACCCGGCGCAAGACCTCGTACTCGAGCTCGCCCTCGGCATAGGTCGGGCATTGCACCATCTCCTGCACCCATGCGGGACTCTCGAGCTCCTCGGCCGCGCGCTCCAACTGACGCAGAAAACGGCGACGGCGAGCGTACTCGACCACGATGCCGAGCATACCGAAGATAAAGGACACGCCGACCGCCACGACCACGATGGAAACGGGTGCGCCGGCGACCGTCAGCACAAAGCAGCTCAGCAGCACGCCGCACGTCCACACGGCGACGGGAAGCAGCGCATCTTTGAAGAATTTGGCGAACGACATAGCCGGCCCCTAGACCGAATAGCCCTGGCCGCGGTGCGTCGTCAAATACCCCTTGATGCCGATTTTTTCGAGCGTGGTGCGCAGGCGGTTGATGTTGACGGTGAGCGTATTGTCGTCCACGAAGGCGTCGGAGTCCCACAGGTCCTGCATGATGGCCGAGCGCGAGACGATCTTGCCCGCACGGCTCAGAAGCAGCGAGAGAATACGCAGCTCGTTTTTGGTGAGCTCGGTACTGGTACCGGTCTGCATGTTGGTGACCATGGAGCGAGCGAGATCGAGCTCCAGGCCCTTGTGGACAAGCGTGCTGCGCTCGCCCGCCGCCGCGGTGCGACGCAGCAAGGCATTGATGCGCGCCACGAGCACACGGGCGCTATAGGGCTTGGGAACAAAGTCGTCCGCGCCGAGCGTCATGGCCATGACCTCGTCGATCTCGGTCGTGCGCGACGTGAGGACGATGATGGGAACCTCGGATTCGCGGCGAACCTCGTGGCAGATATGCTGGCCGTCCTTGACGGGAAGCGTGAGGTCGAGCAGCACCAGGTCGGGCGCGGCGGCGAGAATATCGCGCGAGACATGCTCAAACGATCCGCATGTCTCAACCTCAAAACCGGCGCGGGCAAGGATGTCGACAAGCTCACGACGAATGGGCTCGTCGTCCTCAACGACATAGATCAGCGCCATGTGTCCTCCCGTTTCTCGTAACTTGCACTTTCCACACCATTATGCCCACGGCGTCGCAGCGATGCGACCCCGTGGGCATCTAATGTGACAATAGTGTTCGGTAGCCTTGAGAGAAAATAGGGGCCGACCGGTCCTAAACCGATCGGCCCCATCACTTCGACCTCGAGCCTCTACTCGAGCGTACGCATGTACGCAGAGATGGCATCCAGGCCCTTCTGCAGGTCGTCGGTGTTATCGGAATATGCATAGCCGATGCGCATGCTCTTGGGCTCCTCGAAGCAATCGCCCGGGGTGACGAGCGCGCCGGACTTCTTAATCATGTCGACGCAGAACGTCCTGGAGTCGATGTCGTAGTCGTAATACACGAGCGCGGTGGTACCCGCCTCGGGCTTGACGAACGACAGGTGCGGCTCGCTCTCGACCCACTTCTCCAGAACAGCAAGGTTCTGACGGACGATGCGACAGCTGCGCTCAAGGATCACGGAAGCGTTGCCCAGAATCAGCTCCGCCACCGACTCGCTGAATATGCCGGCGGAAATCAGGTTGTAGTCGCGATGCGAGAGCAGCGCGCGACGGAGCTCCGGGCTCTTGGTAACCGCCCAGCCCAGACGCAGGCCGGCGAACGACCAGACCTTGGACATGGATGCGGTAACGATGGCCTTGTCGTACAGGTCAATCACGGACTCGGAGTACTCATCCGTCTGAGTAAGCAGACGGTAGACCTCGTCGCAGAGCACCCACGCGTCGTGTTTGCGTGCGACCTCGACAATCGCCTTGAGCGTATCGGTGTCGAGCAGGGCGCCCGTGGGGTTGTCAGGGTTATTGATGCAGATGAGCTTGGTATCGTCGGTCACCAGAGCATCGAGCGCGTCGACGTCGACGTGGTAGCCGTTCTTGCGGTCGAGCTGAAGGATATCGACCTTCGCGCCGCACATCTCGGGAATCGAGTAAAGCTGCTGGTAGGTGGGCTTGACGGAGACTACGTGATCGCCCGGTTCGACGAGCGTGGAAATAACCAGGGAGTTAGCACCGGTCGCGCCGTGCGTGGGCACGATATGCCCAGGCTCGACCGTCTTATAGAGACGCGCGACCCCCTCGAGGAAGCCGGGCTGCCCCTCGATGTCTCCGTAGGTGAATCGGCGCGAGCACAGGCTATCGAGCCACGCCTTCTTGTCGGTGTTCGTAAGCTCGAACAGCTGGTCGAGCGTGAGGGAGTAGACGCACGTCTCCGCAACGTTGTGGGTGCACTTGGTCTCCCACTCGTTCATCCACTGCTCGACAGCGAAATCCTTGATCTGCATTGTCGTTTCCTTTCCTTGACTTTCTTACAGTTCCACCACGGTGCCCAGCCCCGCCTCGATGGCGCGGTCGTAGGCGATTTTCGATGCCGAAAGGTCCTGAACGGCGATGCCCGACGTATCGAACACCGTCACCTGCTCGTCATCCGAACGCCCCGTAGCCGTGCCGGCGATGACTTCGCCGAGCTCCGCTCTGATGTCCTCGGGCGTGATGACACCCTCGGCAACCGGAATCTCCAGCTCACCGGACGCGACCGATTGCTCGCGGTCGTCGACGTAAACAGCGGCACGGGCAACAAGTGCCGAGGCGAGCTCCTGCTTGCCGGGCATGTCGGCACCGACGCAGGAGATATGCGTACCAGGACGCACCCATGAATCGGGAATGATGGGCTTGGTCGCCGGCGTGATCGTCACGATGATGTCGGCCTCTGCCGCGGCGCCTTGGCCGTCGGCCGTCGCCTCGATGGAATAGGTGGATGCCTCGCGAGCATGCTCGCAGGTGCCCAAGATATGGGCGACCTCGTCTCGCATGCGCTCGACGCGGGCCTCGGGCGCGGCATCGGAAACTGGCTCCCACACCTTGACCTCGCTCACTTTGGGACAGGCGGCGAGCACGCCCGCCACCATATAGGTGCTCATGTGGCCGGCACCCGCAACAAGCAGTTTGGACGCATCCGCCCGAGCCAGCCACTTGGCACCGAGCGCAGAGGCGGCACCGGTGCGAAGTCCAGTGACGGCGGAGGCATTGAGCAGCGCCAACGGCTCTCCCGTCGCGTTGTCGCACAGCAGCGTGGTGCCAAAGATTTCGGGCAACCCCTTTTTGGGATTCTGAGAGAACCAGGCAGTGAGCTTGAGACCGAAGAGGCCGCTTCCCGCCAACTCGCCCGAGCGGATATCCATATCGGCCACACCGGGCTCGAACTGCTCATATACCATCGGCCACGCAACACCCTTGCCCGTTGCCTTCTGGCGATATGCCTCCTCCACGGCAGCGATCGCATCCTCGATCGTCAGCACCTTGGAAACTTCCTCGGCCGATAGCACCACCATCTGCCCCATCATCGCTCCTCTCAGCGAAAGCTTTACGTTGCTTCACTGTACGGTTTAGTAACGATGCCGCCAAGGATCATTTCTTGTTGGAATATACAACGATTCTCGATCTGATTTTTCGTTCTATCAGCAGGTATTCGAACTATTTATCGCATCAAAGGCATACGGATGTGCGATTATCCTATTTGTACAGGTACTTATTGTAACTATTTACAAGGTGATGCTGATGCTATACACCATCTCGGACTTCTCACGGGAATATGAGGGGTCAGTCCGTCTAATCGCCGGCAGCGATGGCGTCTCGCGTGCCGTCTCTGGCGTCGGGATCCTCGATTATGAACTCATGCCCGGCCTCAAGAACAAGTACCAGCGCGTCAACTTCAGCTCAGACGAGATCATCCTCAGCACTTTCCTCTATGCGAAGGACGACCCGTACCTTATCACTGAAGCCGTGAAATACCTCGTCGCCAAGGGAACGAGCGGTCTCATCATCAAAAACGTCCTGCACATCCCGATTCCCGACCAAGCCATCCGCTACGCCAACGCGCGGCACTACCCGGTCTTTCTCACGACCGACGACTCACTGTTCTTTGACAGCATCATCTATGAGGTCAAACGGCATATCGAGCAGCTCGCGTCCATCGACTTCGCGCAGCGCGAGATCGATGCCCTGAGGACAGACGTATCGCCCGAGTCCATCTGCCGACGCATCCGAGGTCTCAACCCGTCATTTCTGGACGAAGCGGTCGCCCTGTTCGCATCGTTTGCAGAGCCCCTCGACCCGCGTACGTTTTTGCAAATCGAACGTCTCTGTGCAAAATCGACCCTCGCCGGATGCCACAACATGCTGGCACCCTACGACGGAGGTTTGTTATTCGTAGCGACAAGTGACTCGGAACAGACGCTCGATGTAGAGCGAATCGTGCAGGCGCTCACGGAGCTCATCGAGGCTAGCGACATCGATGGCGGAGCGGAAGGGCTCGGCATCAGCGATATTCTGTTTGGAGACGAGGCGGTGGCGCAGGCGATCTCGCAGGCGATTTACGCACAGCGCCTATCTTGTCAACGAGCCGAGGGTCCCGTCCGCTATACGCGGCTCGGCATCCTGAAAACCGTGATGCCTTTTGCGGAAACCCCGGAGATGCGATCGTTCTCGGAGGCGATTCTCTCGCCGATACGCGAGCACGACAGCGAGCATGGCAGCGAACTGGAATCAACGCTCGCCGCATTCATCGAGAACGACCGACGTATCGAGCAAACCGCCAAGCAGACCAGCCAGCACCCGAACACAATTCGATATCGCCTCGATAAGGTGACAGCTCTCACCGGACTGAGCTACAAATGCGCCCCGGAGATGGAGCAGCTGTCGCTCGCCTACGCCATCGAACGCGCTCGCTCGCTTCAGTAAGCCCACCCCGCCCTGTCTCTTATACACATCTGACGCTGCCGACGATATGCAGTGT
>UQVD01000106.1 GCA_900544385.1 uncultured Collinsella sp. | reverse complement strand
AGAAGCCCTCGCCGCACGAAGTGCGCAGCGAGGGCTTCTTGCATGTCCGAGGACGCGCCGGGAGGGAACTTGTTCTCTGCCCGGACAGCTAAGACAGCTTACGCGACGGTGTAAACCCAGTTGTGCTTATCCTCGACAGCACCGGACTGGATACCAGTCAGGGTCTCGCGGAGCTTCTTCATCACAGGACCGATCTCAGTGTAGCCAGCCGGGAAGGTCACGGTCTCGTCGGCGCCGTAAACCTTGTTGTCGATCTCGCCAACCGGGGAGATGACGGCAGCGGTGCCGCACAGGCCGCACTCCACAAAGGTGCCGGCCTTGACCTCGGCCCACTCGACGGGACGCTGGTCGACGGTCATGCCCAGGTCCTGAGCAACCTGAACGAGCGAACGACGGGTGATAGAGGGCAGGATGGAGTCGGTGTGCGACTGAGGAACGACGAGGGTGCCGTCCTCCTTCACGAACAGGACGTTGGCGCCACCGGTCTCCTCGACATAGGTGCGGGACTCGGAATCGAGATACAGGTTCTCGGCATAGCCCTCGCGGTGAGCCTCCATCGTGGGCTTGAGGGACATGGCGTAGTTCAGGCCGGCCTTGATGTTGCCGGTGCCATGCGGTGCTGCACGGTCATACTCGGAAACGCGCAGCTTGACGGGCTTGAGGCCACCCTTAAAGTATGGACCGACCGGGGTCACGAGAATGCGGAACGTGTACTCAGGAGCGGGAGCCACGCCGATCACGTCACCGGAGCCGATCATAAACGGACGCACGTACAGGGTCGCGCCGGAACCGAAGGGCGGAACCCAGGCGGCGTTGGCAGAAACGACCTGCTTGACGGCCTCAACGAACTTGTCCTTGGGAAACGGGGGCATCTCGAGGCGCTGGGCAGAGTTATACATACGCTCAGCGTTCATGTCGGGACGGAAGCAGACGATGCTGCCGTCCTCGGCGGTGTAGGCCTTCAGGCCCTCAAAGACCTCCTGGCAGTAATGGAAGATGCCGCCGCACTCGGAGACGTGCAGGGTGTGGTCGGTCGTCAAGCCGCCCTCGTCCCACTCGCCGTCCTTCCAATGGGCCTCGTAGCTGTAATCGGTCTTCATGTAGCCAAAGCCGAGGCTACCCCAATCGATATCCTTCTTCTCGACAGTCATATGTCGCTCCTTACATACACAGTTGCAAACTCGCGAACCCGCACGCAAGGACCTAGGCCGGCCGCGTCGCAACGTCGCACGCCCGGAGCGTAGGGCCGGACGGGACACGCGGACGGCATCGAAGCCGATGGCACGTCGATTCGCATGCACGAGATTGTACTCCCCGTACGCGTCTGATAAAACGTTTTTCTTTAACTAACTAAAGTATTTTCATTTGACCGAAGCTAAAGAGGCCCGCCACCGTAAGCAGTGACGGGCCTCAACTGTACGGTCTGCGCGCTGGCTCGAGCTAGGCGTTCTATTTGCCCAGCTTGGCCTTAACCAGACCGACCACGGTCGGGATGATCGACACGGCAACGATGCCGATAATCAGCAGCTCAAAGTGCTCCTGCACAAAGGGAATGCCGCCAAAGAAGTAGCCCAGCAGCGTAAAGACCGTCGACCAGGTAATGCCGCCCAGCACGTTAAAGACGACAAAGTTGCGCCAGTGCATGCCGCCCATGCCAGCAATAAAGGGCACAAAGGTGCGGATAAACGGGAAAAAGCGGCCCAGGAAGATGGCCAGGTGACCCCACTTGTCCAAGAAGTCCTCGGACTTTTTGATGCGCTCGGGCGTCATGGCCTTGACCTTGCCCGAAGCGATGATCTTGCGGCCAAAGAAGTGACCGATCATAAAGTTGCACTGATCGCCCAAAATGGCAGCGGCCCATGCGGTGGCCAGAAGCGCCACGATGTTAAAGCCGCCGTTGTGGGCAAAGAAACCCGAGGCGAACAGCAGCGAATCACCGGGAAGGAACGGGAAGAACACCACGCCCGTCTCGATAAAGATGATCAGGAACACGCAGCCGTAGGCCATAAGCGGGCCGGCGGCGATCCAGCTGGCGATCGCGGTGCGCGGGTCCTTAAGCAGCTCGGCAATAAAATTGATGAAACCCATGAAGTAAAACCTCTCAGTTGTGGGCGCGGATACGTCCAAGTTGACCAGTATACGGTTGCGGTGCCCCCTCGTGCGCAACCCCACAAAAGCATGACTCCATTACCAGCAAGTTTGCATAACTGACACTTGTAGCGCAAAGCCGCCAAGATTGTCCTTTTTAATCCCTAGCGAATCGCTATACTTTATTGAATCGCATTGCCATGGCGCTAAGGGAGGGCGGCCGGTGAGCTTTATCAATACCATTCGCGAGGACATCAAGACCGTCCAGGCGCAGGACCCCGCCGCGCAAAACGGTCTGGTCATCTTCCTTTCCTATCCTGGCCTGCACGCCAAGTGGAACCACGTGCCCGAGCACTGGCTGTGGGAGCACGGTCATCGCTCGCTCGCCCGCGTGCTCTCGCAAATCACCCGCCACATCACCGGCGTCGAGATTCACCCTGCCGCGCAGATTGGCAAGCACTTCTTTATCGACCACGCCATGGGCGTCGTCATCGGCGAGACCACCATTGTGGGCGACAACTGTGTGCTCTACCAGGGCGTCACGCTCGGCGGCACCGGCAACGAGACCGGCAAGCGTCACCCCACCCTGGGCAACAATGTCACGGTGGGCACGGGCGCCAAGGTGCTCGGCAACATCCGCATCGGCAACAACGTCAAGATCGGCGGCAACTCGGTCGTCGTTAAGGACGTCCCCGACAACTGCACCGTCGTGGGCGTGCCGGGACGTATCATCAAGCGCAACGGTTGCCGTGTGTTCGAGGAGAGTTTCGACGCCAAGCAGCATCGCGAGTACATGCCCGATGACGCCGCCGAGCAGTCCGCCCTCAACCGCCAGGGCATCACCGAGAATGCCCGCCGCGTCAAGGAACTCGAGCGAGAGGTGGCCGAGCTCAAGGCCCTCGTCGCCAAGCTCGTGGACGAACGTTAGGAACGCAAGCGGCACAAAACGACATCGGCACCGACGCAAAAGGCGCGCCAGGGAATCAATCCCCGGCGCGCCATTCCTTTTGATGTGACATGCGGGACTGTCCCTTTGTCACATTATGCGAACTGACTCAGATAGAGGTCGGCGTAGGCACCCTCGGCAGCCAGCAGCTCCTTATGCGTACCCTGCTCGATGATATTGCCGTGGTCCATGACCAAGATCAGGTCGGCATCGACGATCGTCGACAAACGGTGCGCGATCACAAAGCTCGTGCGCCCGCGCATAAGCGCGTCCATGGCACGGCCGATGGCAAGCTCGGTACGCGTGTCCACGCTTGAGGTCGCCTCGTCCAGGATGAGAATCGCCGGGTTGTTGAGCAGCACGCGTGCGATGGTCAGCAGCTGACGCTGGCCCTGGCTGATGCTTTCGGCATCGTTGGCCACGCGCGTGTCGTAGCCCTGCGGCATGGTGCGCACGAAGAAGTCGACCTGCGCGGCACGAGCGGCGGCCACAATTTCGTCGCGCGTTGCCTCGGGGCAGCCGTAGGCGATGTTTTCGGCAATCGTGCCATCGAATAGCCAGGCGTCCTGCAGCACCATGCCAAACTGCTGACGTAGCTCGCCGCGATCCATGCGGCTCGTATCCACGCCGTCGAGCGTAATACGCCCGCCGTCAATCTCGTAGAAGCGCATGAGCAGGTTGATGAGCGTCGTCTTGCCTGCGCCCGTGGTTCCCACCACGGCAATCTTCTGGCCCGGCTCGGCGGTAAACGACACGTCGCGCATCAGCGGCTTGTCGGGCGAATAACCAAAGCGCACGTGCTCAAAGGAGACGCGACCCTCAACGCGACCCGGCAGCTTGGCGGCCTCGTCCGGCAGCGGATCGGCCTCCATCTCGGGCTCATCGAGCAGGTCGAACACGCGCTCCGCACTCGCCAGCGCGCTCTGCAGCGAGTTGAAGGTAAACGACAGCTGCGTCATGGGCTCAGATGCCTCGTAGATAAACTGGAAGAACGCCTGGAACACGCCGACGGTCATGTGGCCGGCAACCAGCATACTGCAGCCCACAATCGCAATCACGATCTGTGCCAGGCGGCCGATAAAGCGCACCGCGGGGCCGACGGCGTTAATCATGAAGTCGGCCTTGGCACTCACGCGTGCCAGCTCGCCCGAGGCCTGGTGTACCTCGGCAGAACTTTGGCGCTCGCGGTTAAACGCGCGAATCACCAGACGGCCCGAGTAGCCTTCCTCAACCGCGCTCGTAATCCTTGACACCCACTCCTGGCGCTCACCGGTTACGTCATGCGTGCGGCGCGAGACCACCTTGGTCACCAACAGCGACAACGCCGTAAAGAACAAAAAGACGAGCGTGAGCGGCACGCTAAACACGAACATCACGCTCACAGCGCCCACCACGGTACCGATCGACACCAGAAGCTGCAGCAAGCCGCGCTGCATGCTCTCGGACATCTTGTCCAAGTCGTTGGTCGCACGGCTGACGACCTCACCGGGACGATGCGCGTCAAAGAAGGCAAGCGGCAGACGGTTGAGCTTTTGTGCGATGCGGTTGCGTAGGAGCAGGTTGAGGCGTTCGGCCACGCTCGACATCAAAAAGCTCTGGAGTGCGTAGAACGAGGCAGCGGCCGTCCAGATCATAAAGTAGATGAAGATGGTCCTGCCGCAGTTCTCCCAGGTGATGTTGAAGGTGGTGTCGTTGGCAAACGCCACCTGAATGTGGCCCCACAGCTCATCGATCACGCGGGCGCTGTATGCCGGCGCGGCGGTGTTAAAGATGGCATAGAACACAATGCTCGCGAACACGATATAGAAGCGCCAGTGGTCGCCGGCAGCCTCGCTCCACAGGCGGCGCACCGTCGCCCAGGTATCCCGAGGCGTCTCGTCCTCGTCCTCGTCGTCCACATCGCGCATGCGCTCTGCCTCAGCGCGGGCGCGCTCGTCCTCGGCGCGCTCATTTTCCTCATAGAGTGCCTGGCGACGAGCCTCGCGCTCCGCCGCCTTGGCGGCTTCGTCCAGGTCGGGCGTGGCGCCCGTCTCCTCAACTGTCTCTGCATCCGCGGCGCCATCGGCGATGCCCTGCTTCTTGAGCTCCTCGGTCATGCTACTCACCTCCCTTCATCTGCGATTCCGCGATAGCACGGTACACCTCGCAGGTTTCCATGAGCTCGTCGTGCGTGCCTAGGCCCACGACCTCGCCATCCCTGAGCACCACGATCTGGTCGGCATGCAGAATGGTCGAGATACGCTGCGCGATGATGAGCACCGCAGCGTCACGCGTCTCGTCTTGCAACGCATGGCGCAGGGCGGCATCGGTCTTAAAGTCCAGGGCCGAGAAACTGTCATCGAAGATATATAGATCGGCATGCTTCATGAGCGCACGGGCGATGGCCACACGCTGGCGCTGGCCGCCCGAAAAGTTCGTGCCGCCCTGCGCCACCGGGGTATCGAGCCCCTGCGGCTGATCGAGCACAAAGGTGCTCTGGGCAACCCGGAGCGCATGAAGCATGTCGGCCTCAGTCGCGTCTTCGTTGCCAAAGCGCAGATTGCTTGCTACGGTGCCCGAGAACAGCCATGCCTTTTGCGGCACATAGGCAATGCGCCCGCGAATCTCGTCTTGCGAAAGGTCGTGCAGATCAACGCCGTCCAGGCGAATGGCGCCCTTGGTGGCATCGTGGAAGCGCAGCAGGAGCTTGGCCACCGTCGATTTGCCCGAGCCCACGAGACCGATCAGTATCTCGTATGCCGTCTTCTGCTTGAAAAAAA
>UQVD01000105.1 GCA_900544385.1 uncultured Collinsella sp. | reverse complement strand
AGATACTGATCGGTCTCGTGGGCTCGGAGATGTGTATAAGAGACAGTTCTTGGACGAGAGGTCTGCCGCCGACCTCGGGACCTTGGAGACGGCCGCGACGACGCAGTCGACGCCGAGCCCGGAGAGCTCCCTCTGCGGGGCGAAGCCGAGGTAGCCGCTCTCGTAGGCGGCGAGCGACGGGCCGGGGAAGCCCGACATCCACTCCGCGACCTCGCCCCAGGGGTTGCCGCGGAACCTCCTCGTCACGGCCTCGCCCGTCTCCGCGTCGAGCGCGCAGACGGTGGTGGACCTGAGGTGTACGTCCATTCCGAAGGCGGTAGAATATCTAGGCACGGGAGCCTCCCAACCTCGTTGCGGCGCGGCTGCGCCTCTGGCACTTCAACAACATTGTCGCAGCCCCGACCCGCGGTCACGAGCGGGGGCTCCTGTCGTTTCCGTGCCCCTGGATTGGGTCATAGTGTCTGACTTTTGCCCCACCTGCGGCGCTGCCATTGTTGCTGCAGGGGGACAGCTTGCTCGCTCTGGTGCCTGTTCGCTGTCCGTTCTCTGCCCGCAACGTTTCTGCTGTTGGTGCAAAGGGGTCAGATTACTTTGCGCCAAAAGGGGAAGTTGCGGTGGAATAGTTCCTGTTTGGCCGTCTTGAGGGGTTAAACGGGAACTATTTCACCGCAACTTATCGATGGCGTGTTTGGTTGGTGCCAGTTGATTGCTTGGGCGTTGGGGAGGGTCTGCTCCGTTATAATCGCCTAGAACATTAAATGGAAACGGGACGGGAGCCATACATGCGCCAGGGTTTCGACAACGCGAAGTATATCGAGCTGCAGGCTGCTCACATTAAGGAGCGCATCTCGCAGTTTGGTGGCAAGCTCTATTTGGAGTTTGGCGGTAAGCTGTTCGATGACTATCATGCGAGCCGTGTGCTGCCGGGTTTTGAACCGGACAGCAAGTTCCGCATGCTCAAGAGCATCGCCGACGATGTCGAGGTTATCATCGCGATCAACGCGAACCACATCGAGAAAAACAAGGCTCGTGGTGACCTCGGCATTACCTATGACGAGGATGTGCTGCGCCTGGTTGACCTGTTTCGCGGCAACGGCTTTGCTGTCGCGGCTGTGGTCATCACCCAGTACGCCGGCCAGCCCGCTGCCGATGTGTTCCGCAACCGCCTGAACGCGCTCGGTATTCCCGCCAAGCTGCACTATCCCATCGAGGGGTATCCGCACGATGTCGATCTGATCGTGTCCGACGATGGCTACGGCAAGAACGAGTTTGTCGAGACCACCCGACCGCTCGTCGTGGTCACTGCCCCCGGTCCTGGCTCGGGCAAGCTTGCCACCTGCCTGTCTCAGCTCTATCACGAGCACAAGCATGGCACGGCCGCCGGCTATGCCAAGTTCGAGACCTTCCCTGTCTGGAATCTTCCTCTGACGCATCCGGTCAATATTGCCTACGAGGCCGCCACGGCTGACCTCGACGACGCCAATATCATCGATTCGTTCCACCTTGAGGCCTACAACAAGACCACGGTCAACTACAACCGCGACGTCGAGGCCTTCCCGGTAGTCCGTGCCCTGATGGAAAAGATCCTGGGCAAGAGCCCCTACCAGAGCCCTACGGACATGGGCGTCAATATGGTCGGCTTTGCCATCACCGATGACGATGCCTGCCGCGACGCTTCCAAGATGGAGATCGTCCGCCGCTACTTTACCGCGGTCGAAAATGTGCGCCGTACCGGCGTGGGCGATGAGCAAGTCGACCGTCTCAAGATTATTATGAAGAAAGCCGGCATCGATAAGAACTACTCACCGGCGCGCTCGGCGGCCCTCACCAGGGAGCAGCTGACGGGTGGTCCCGTGGGTGCCATGGTCATGCCCGATGGCTCCGTGGTGACCGGCAAGACTTCCACGCGCCTGGGCGCCGCGAGCTCGCTCATCATGAATGCACTTAAGCATGTCTCGGGCGTCGACCTTGAGCTCGAGGTCATTAGCGATGAAGCGATCGAGCCCATCAGCAAGCTCAAGACGCATTTCCTGGGCAGCAAAAACCCGCGCCTCCACACCGACGAGACGCTTATGGCGCTGTCGATCACCTCGGCCACGAGTGAGACGGCCGCTCGCGTCCTTTCGGGCCTGGAGCAGCTGCGCGGTTGCGATGCCTTCTTTAGCGTGATTATCTCGCCGACGGACGAGACGGTACTGCGCAAACTGGGTATCAACGTGTGCTGCGAGCCCAAGTTTGAGCGCCGCGGTTTCTTCCATCGCTAAGTTTGAAGCACCGCGGTAATTGCATTGCATTTTGGCCGTATCGGGTTAGCGCCCGGTACGGCTTTTTGATCAATAAAGCGCCTATTTCGGCGAAAAATAGCTGTTTACCTGCCTAGAAACAATTTGAGCGGTATACAATAACCGTAACTGTTTCATCCTTAGCGGGATGCCGCATGATGGATATTACCTGCCATCGTGAGGTGTGTCGGTCGCGCACGGCGCGTTAGATGCTCGTGCTCGGTTTGAGGAGGCTGCTATGGCGGGCAAGGGTCGTGCGAGTGTCAACGATATGAAGCGTGTCGAGGTGCTGGTGTTGATGGAGATCGACCAGCAAACCGAAGACAATGGCGGGCCGTATGGTTTCTCGCGCAAAACGCTTGCCGAGCGCGTGGGGGTTTCGCCGTATCGTGCCCGCGCCGCAATCGATCGCTTGGATTCCGAAGGCATGATTGATGTCGTCTCGCGTTATAGCGACGACGGCGGTCAGCTTGCAAATGGCATTTGCCTCACCGAACGTGGCGAGTGGTATCTTGAGGGCGTCCGTACCGGCATGCTCGTTCAAGAAATGCTTGAGGACGAGGTTGCTGATCGATAGCAGCATGTAACCCTTGCCATAGCGACGCCGCCTGGGAAACCGGGCGGCGTTTTGTTTCAAGATTGAGAAATGCAATCTCACGCGAGAAAAATTGCGAACGGTCCGCGGCGCGAGTATTACAATGAAGACCCGTAAGATGTGGATAAACAACTTCTACGGGAAGCGCAGGTAACTCAATATGACCAAGCATGTGTTCGTAACCGGTGGCGTGGTTTCGTCTCTGGGCAAGGGTATTACCGCGGCCTCGCTGGGCCGTCTGCTCAAGTCGCGTGGCTACAAAGTAACGATGCAGAAGGCCGATCCGTATCTGAACGTCGACCCCGGTACCATGAGCCCCTTCCAGCATGGTGAGGTCTTCGTTACCGAGGATGGTTACGAGTCCGACCTGGACCTGGGTCATTACGAGCGCTTTATTGATGAGAACCTGACCCGCGATTCCAACTTTACGACCGGCGCCATCTATAAGAGCTTGATCGCCCGCGAGCGTCGCGGCGACTTTTTGGGCGGTACCGTGCAGGTGATTCCTCACGTCACCAATGCCATTAAGGACAAGTTCCGCCGCATCGAGGAGCAGACCGGCTCCGATGTAGTCATCACCGAGCTGGGCGGCACGATCGGCGACATCGAGTCCCAACCGTTTGTCGAGGCCATCCGTCAGTACCGCAAGGAGGCCGGCCCCGAGAACGTCTGCTACATCCACGTGTCGCTCGTTCCCTATATCGCCGCCGCCCACGAGGTCAAGACCAAGCCCACGCAGCATTCCGTCAAGGAGCTCCGCAGCTTTGGCATCCAGCCCGATATTATCGTGCTGCGCTCCGACCACCATATCGATGACGCTATCCGCGGAAAGATCGCAAGCTTCTGCGACGTCGACACCGATTGCGTCTTTACCAACGAGGACTGCGCGAGCATTTACGATGTTCCGCAGCTGCTTGCCGAGCAGGACTTTGACCTGCGCATTTGCGAGCGCCTGGGTCTGGACCCGCGTGAGCGCGACATGAGCGAGTGGAACGAGTTCCTGCGCAAACAGAATCATGCCAACCATCACGCCGACAAGGTGAAGATCGCCGTCGTGGGCAAGTACACGCAGCTGCCCGATGCGTACCTGTCGGTTATCGAGGCCCTGCACCATGCGGGCGTCTTCTACGATCGCCATGTGGACGTCCAGCTGGTCGACGGCGAGAGCCTCGACGAGCAGAATGTCTCCGAGGTTCTGGGCGACGCCTCGGGCATCCTGGTCCCCGGCGGCTTTGGCAAGCGCGCCCTGGAGGGCAAGATCCTCGCGGCCGAGTTTGCCCGTGAGCACAAGATTCCGTATCTGGGCATTTGCCTGGGTATGCAGGTGGCCGTGTGCGAGTTCGCCCGCAACGTCGTCGGCCTTGCCGGCGCCAGCTCCTCCGAGTTCGATCCGGACGGCCCGTTTAGCGTCATCGATCTGATGAGCTCGCAGGAGGACGTGACCGAGAAGGGCGGCACCATGCGCCTGGGCGCCTATCCGTGCAAGCTCGCCGCCGATACCCTTGCTCGCGAAGCATATGGCGAGGAACTCGTCTACGAGCGTCACCGTCACCGCTTTGAGTTCAACAACGCCTTCCGTGACCAGCTCGAGGGCGCTGGTCTGGTTATCTCGGGTCTTTCGCCCGACGAGCGCCTGGTCGAGATGGTCGAGCTGCCGCGCGACGTGCATCCGTGGTATGTGGCAACCCAGGCTCATCCCGAGTTCAAGAGCCGCCCGACCAACCCGCAGCCGCTGTTCCGCGAGTTCGTGCGCGCCTCGATCGGCCAGCATGAGGGCGTCGATCGCTTGCAGGTGACGCCCAAGAACCTCGCTACGGACTAAGGGTGCCGGCGAATAAGGAACATACCGAAGCTACTCCCTCGTCGCTCGCCGTGGCGGCGGGGGAGTATCTCGATTACCTCGCGGTCGAGCGGGGTTTGGCGCGCAACACGATTGCGGCCTATCGTCGTGACCTGACGACGTACTGCGCCTATCTGGAGCGGGCGGGTATTGTGTCTTTTGAAGAGGTGACCCGTCAGGTCGTGGAGGGCTTTGTCGCCGACCGTCGCGATGGGGGCTATTCGGATGCCTCGGTGGAGCGTGCGCTTGCGGCCGTGAAGGGCCTACATGCCTTTTTGGTGCGCGATGGGGCTGTGGCCCAAAATCCAACGGCGGCGTTGCGCCTGCCTAAAAAGGCTGAGCGTTTGCCGGAGTATCTATCGGTGGAGGATGTCTCGGCGCTGCTCGATCAAGACTTCCCCGAGGGCGAGATGGGCTTGCGCGACCATGCCATCTTGGAAGTGCTCTACGGATGCGGTTTGCGTGTGAGCGAGTTGGTGGGGCTCGATGTGGGCGATATCCATATCGACGATGGCTTTGTGCTCGTTCGTGGTAAGGGCTCGAAGGAACGCCTGTCCCCGCTGGTAGGAAGCGCGGCGCGAACTCTGACGCTTTATGTAACTGAGGGGCGTTCTCGCTTGGCGGCCCATGCCCGCGGAACCGAGACCTCGGCGGTCTTTTTAAATAAGAACGGCCGCCGTCTATCGCGCCAGGGCATCCATGCCATCTGTGAGCGCTACGGGCGCCAGGTGGGACTGGTGGGGCTCCATCCCCATACGCTGCGTCACTCCTTTGCCACCCATATGCTTGCGGGCGGCGCAGACCTCCGTGTGCTACAGGAGATCTTGGGACATGCCGATATATCGACCACGCAGGTCTACACGCATGTCGATCGTACGCAACTGACCGAGGTCTATTTGACGGCGCACCCGCTGGCACATCGTTAACACATCGCTGACCTGCATATTTATAGGTATTTGGGGACGGGCTCCAGATTGCCGCGGCGTGCTTTTGCGCGCGCATGGGCAATCTGGGGCCCGTCCCATTTTTCGCCACTTGGCGTCGCGGTGGTGGGCCTGTCTCTTATACACATCTGACGCTGCCGACGATATGCAGT
>UQVD01000104.1 GCA_900544385.1 uncultured Collinsella sp. | reverse complement strand
CGAGATACTGATCGGTCTCGTGGGCTCGGAGATGTGTATAAGAGACAGCTTTGATGAGATCAACTTTGACGAGTACGACTGCGTCGTGCTGCCCGGCGGCCTGCCCGGTGCCACCAACCTGCGCGCCGATCAGCGTGTCTGCGACGTGGTCTGCGAGTTCGCCGCGACCAAGCACGTCGCCGCCATCTGCGCCGCCCCGTTTATCCTGGGCGAGCTCGACCTGCTCGAAGGGCGCCACGCCACGTGCTTCCCTGGCTTTGAGAAAAGCTTCCCCGAAGGCGCCTATACCGGCGAGAAGGTCACGCAAGACGGCAACATCATCACTGCCAGCGGCATGGCACAGTCACTCCCCTTTGCATTGGAGCTGCTGCGCACGCTCGCCGGCGACAAGGCCGTCGAGAAGGTCGCCGAGGGCATCCAACTATGATTTTGGCTTCCCAATCGCCGCGCCGCATAGAGCTGATGCGCGAGGCGGGCTACAACATTCGCGTGATTCCCGCGGATATCGACGAAACGCCCTTTGATGGCGAGCCCCCGCTCACGCTTGTCGAGCGCTTGGCACGCGCCAAGGCGGCTGCCGTTGCTGCCGAGTATGCCGAGCCCAATGAGTTGACCGTCGCGGCCGACACCATCGTCACCTTCGACGGCAAGATTTTGGGCAAGCCGGCAACCGAGGGCGAGGCGCGCACCATGCTTCGTGAGCTTTCGGGCCGCACGCACCAGGTCGCAACCGGCGTCTGCATCGTTAAGGCAGGCGATACGGCCGCCCCGCATGCCGCCGAGAGCCTGTCGTTTGTCGATGTGACCGACGTGACATTCTACGAGCTCACCGACGAACAGATCGAGCGCTACGTCGCCTCGGGTGAGCCCATGGACAAGGCCGGCGCCTACGGCATTCAGGGCACAGGCGGACGCATGCTCGTGCACGATATTTCGGGCGACTTCTATAACGTGGTGGGCCTACCCATCGCCCGCGTCGCGCGCGCGATTCAAAAACTCTCGTAATTGCATCTGGCGCTGGGTATCCCCCGGCGCCTACAATTTTGGCGTACCGTACGGATCCCGACCGGGCACAAGGCGCGGCGGAAAACCGATAGGAGTTAAACATGGATACACTGCTCGAGGCCATTGACGTCTGCGATGTCGATGGCTTTTGCTATGGCAACTATACGGACGAGGAGGCCGGCACCGGTTGCACCGTAATCGTGGCGCCCGAGGGTGCCACCGGCGGCGTTGACGTTCGCGGCGGTGCTCCAGCATCGCGCGAAACCGACCTGCTGCGACCCGAGAACACCGTCGACAAGGTCCACGCCGTCTGCCTTTCGGGCGGATCGGCCTTTGGCCTCGAAGCCGCAAGCGGCGTGGCCCGCGAGCTTGAGAGCCGCGGCATCGGCCTTCCCGTCGGTCCCACGCAGGTGCCTATCGTGTGCTCCAGCTGTATCTTCGATCTTGCCTTTGGCGACCCCACCGTGCGCCCCGACATTGAGGCCGGTATCGCCGCCGTGCGCGAAGCACTCGACCACACCCCCACCAAGCTCGAACAGGGCAACGTAGGCGCCGGCACGGGCGCCACCGTGGGTAAGCTCATGGGGCCTGCCACCTGCATGAAGGCCGGCCTTGGAGCTGCTGCCGTGGCGCTCGGCCCCATCAAGGTGGGCGCCGTGGTCTCGGTCAACGCCTGCGGCAACGTGGTCGACCCCTTCACCGGCGAGTGGGTCGCCGGCATGCGCGCCGCAGCCGATAGCGACCAGATCGTCGACATGGAACTCGCAGCCTTTGCCTCCGCCGGATCCATGCAGATGCCGCTCGACCGCACCAACACCACCATCAGCTGCATCGTCACCAACGTGGAACTCACTAAGGCACAAGCTACCAAGGTCTCCCAGATGGCCGCAGACGCCTACGCACACGCCATCCGTCCCACGCACACCACCAACGACGGCGACACCATCTACACCCTCGCCAGCGGCAAACTGGGCGCCCAGGCAAGTGCCGCCGTTCCCCTAGACCTGCTGGGCATGCTCGCCGTAAGGACTTTGCAAACCGCCATCGTAAACGGAGCCAAAACCGCCAAAACCTCCCACGGCATCCCCGGCGCCGCGAAGTAACCCCCACTCGACCGTCGGTCGGAGGCGGGCGGGCGTTACGTTTGCTGCTCTACAGTCCTATGCAAGACGAAGGCCACATTAAGTGGCCTTCTTTGCGTGCGGAACTCGCGACAAACGTAATGCCCGCCCGCCTCCGACCGACTACCAACTAATATTTTTTCAGCCCAGGCCCCTGTGTACCGCGCGTCGAAGATCTTCAAATTCAAATAACCTGACAATCGATTCTTATAGCAGAGGCCCCTTGGCCTTTAGTTTGATACAAGTTCCGCACGAGCCGGAAAGCACTTAATGTGCTTTCCGTGCGAGCAGGACTGTTCGCAGTAGCAAACTAAAGGCCAAGGGGCCCAGTCAACCTATCAGCAGCGATTACTCAACAGTTAGTTGAATTTGAAGATCTTAGAGGCAAGACGGTATAGGCCGAGTATGGTTTTGTCTCCGGCCCGTCCACGCAGATTGGTGAAGAACCCGACCACGCCGTAGCGGGCACGACGATACATGCGCTCGTCATAGGCCTTCAAATCATTCCACAGCGTCTTTAGGCGCTCGTCGGCGCAATCTTCCTCGGAAAGCTTGGTAAGCACCGAGCAGATCGCCATCATCATGGTGAAATAGCCCATCATGTACGAGCGCAGACGCGACGACTCAACATCGCTGTACAGGTGGTACGACTCCATCATGATGCGCGTCACACGGAACTGCTGGTCCAGACGCTTGACCATCGTGGCCTCGTTGACACTCTGGCCCTCGCGACCGATAAAGTAGCGATAGAGGTCGATGTCGGCGTAGTACATGGTCTCGCAACGCGGCAGCGGCACGTAGGCGTAGATGTTGTCCACATAGAACGTGTGCGGCGGCATGGGAAGGTTGGACTCGCGCAGCACATCCGTGCGATAGCACAGGCTGTGCATGAGTAGGTTCTGGTCCAGGCGGAAATGACCGATCTGATCCCAGGAAAAGATCTTCTTGCGCGGCAGGGCAAATTTGTAGCCAATAGCGGTATGCGTGCCCTCGTAAACCTTCTCGTACACGTAGTTCGAGATAAACAGGTCAACGCGCTGGTCGCGCTCCTCAAAGCCACGCAGAATCGACAGCATGGTCGAAAGGGCAGCGCCGTCAAGCCAGTCGTCCGAATCAACAACCTTGTAGTAGGTGCCCTGTGCCTCGCGCAGACCCGAAAGGACGGCAATACCGTGGCCGCCGTTCTCCTGGTGTACCGCGCGAATGATACCGGGATAACGCGCCTCCCACTCATCGGCCTTATCGGCCGTCTCGTCCTTAGAGCCGTCGTCCACCACGATAATCTCGATATCGGTGGCGAAATTGCTCCCCTCCAAGATGGAGGTGATGCAATGGTCCATGTCCTTGGCGGCGTTATACGAGGGAATACCGAATGTTATGACTTTATGCATGGCAGGCGATAATCTCATCCGAAAGATCGAGGGCGGAATTGGTCACAGCGTCCATATCGTAGTAACGATACTCGGCCAGACGACCCACCGGGTGGAAGTTCGTCAGGTTCTGGACGCGCTCAAGATAGCGCTCATAGAGCTCACGGTTCTCGGGCTCAAGAATGGCGTAGTACGGTGTCTCGCCCGAGCCGGGCGTATAGGCCTTGGAGTACTCCTTCATGATGGTGGTCTTGCCGGGCAGGACCTGACCGGTCATGTTCTTGAACTCGGTGATACGCGTGTAGTCCTCGCTCGTGGTGTAGTTGACGGTGCCCACGGGCTGGAACTGGTCCGTATCGAGCGTCTCGAACTTCATATCGAGCGTGCGGTACGGCAACGCACCCAAGTCGAGGTTGAACAGCTCGTCGAGTGGACCGGTATAGACAATCTCGCCACCATAGACCTTGCCGTCGATCTTGACGGTGGTCTCGTCGATCTCAAAGAGATCGCGGGCGTCCACGTCGCAGAACACGTCGATCAGGTCGTGGTCGAGCATGTGCTCAAAGAGCGCCGTGTAGCCCTCCTGCGGCATGCCCTGGAAGGGGGCTTGCGGGAAGTAGCGGTCATCATCGCCCACAAAGACGGGAACGCGGCCGGTGATCGAGGGATCGATCTGATCGGGCGTCTGGCCCCACTGCTTCATGGTGTAATGCAAAAAGACGTTCTCGTAGACGTAATCGGCGACCTCGGCCAAGTCGGGGTCGTTCTTCTTACGCAGCTCCATAATGGGCACCTTGACATCCTTGCCAAAGGTCTCCACGAGCTTCTGATACAGCTCCTCGCCGCGCTCGTCACCAAAGGCGAGCTTGAGACTCGCATGGTTGAAGGGCACGGGCATAAGGGTACCGTTGATGTTGGCGAGCACCTTGTGCTGATAATCCGTCCACTTGGTAAAGCGCGACAGGAAATTGTGCACGCGCTCGTTAAAGGTGTGATAGATATGCGGACCGTACTCGTGGATCAGGATTCCGGCCTCGTCAGTGCAGTCATAGGCATTGCCCGCAATGTGGCTACGGCGCTCCAAAACGGCAACACGATAGCCGATGGTCTCGGCGAGACGGCGGGCACAAACGGCACCGGCATATCCAGCACCGACGACAATCATGTCGTACGCGCCGGCGTTAAAGCCTTCAGGCAGGCCTGAGGTAATCTGCATCGATACTCCTTGTCAAAAGCCACGGGCTCGTTAGCTGGGCTTTTCTCGAACATTCTTCGAGACACATTTATCAGAGCGATTATAGCGCTAATGCGTCCTATAATGAGCTTGCCACACAAGGAAAGCTCAAGCACCGCGGCGAACATTAACGTAAGGTAAACCCGCTAGCAGCGGGTTTATTCGTGAACAGCCGGGCGCCTGGAGCTTAGCGAAACGCTTGTAAGGAGTAACATGAGCGATTTCCTAAACCGTATGAAGTCTGCCGCCAAGGCCGACCTTAAGACCATCGTCCTGCCCGAGGGCGAGGATCCGCGCACTATCGTCGCAGCCACCAAGATCATCGAGGAGGGCCTGGCAAAGATCGTCATCCTGGGCAACCCCGACGAGATCAACGTTCCCGGCGCTACCGTCATCGACCCGCGCAATGCCGAGAAGCACGAGGAGTACGCGCAGAAGTTTGCCGAGCTCCGCGCCAAGAAGGGTGTCACCATCGAGCAGGCTCGCGCCCAGGTGATGGACGCCACCTACTTTGGCACCATGATGGTCAAGATGGGCGATGCCGACGGCCTGGTCTCCGGCGCCTGCCACTCCACTGCCGACACCCTGCGCCCCGCGCTGCAGATCCTCAAAACCGCCCCGGGCACCAAGCTGGTCTCGGCCTTCTTCGTGATGTGCACCGACACCCCACAGTTCGGCACCGACGGCACGCTGATCTTCGCCGACTGCGGCCTCAACATCAACCCGTCCTCCGACGAGCTCTCCGAAATCGCTATCGCCTCCGCTCACTCCTGGTCCACCTTCATGGGCAACGTTGAGCCGCACGTGGCCATGCTCTCCTACTCCACCATGGGCTCCGCCGGTGGCGAGGTCGCCAAGAAGGTCCAGGAGGCCGTGAAGTTCTGCAAGGAGAAGGCTCCCGAGCTCGCCATCGACGGCGACCTGCAGCTCGATGCCGCTATCGTCCCCACCGTCGCCCAGCTCAAGGCTCCCGGCTCCTCCGTTGCCGGTAAGGCCAACGTGCTGGTGTTCCCCGACCTCGAGGCAGGCAACATCGGCTACAAGCTGGTCCAGCGCTTCGCTGGGGCTGACGCCTACGGTCCCATCCCTGTCTCTTATACACATCTGACGCTGCCGACGATATGC
>UQVD01000103.1 GCA_900544385.1 uncultured Collinsella sp. | reverse complement strand
GTATAAGAGACAGCGCCATCGCTGGCGTTGCCGTCATCTCCGCGGGCGGTTACTTCCTCTACCGTCGCAATAAGGAGTAACGTCTTAGCTGAGCGGACAAGGCAGCAATGGCAGCCTCGCCCGCTCAGCCCGCTCTTTTGACCGGCGGGAAACCCGCCTGAAATCTTTTTAAAAAAGATTTCCCCGCACACACTTCGCTGTGCTATAGTGCAGCGCAACAGTAACTAGGTGCGACCGCGCCACGGCATCACGAAAGGAGCCACCAACATGAAGAACACGATGAAGTCTCTCAACAACTGGTGGTGGCGTGATGCGAATACGATCGGTCGACAGTGAGTCCCTCACGCCTGTTTTTGCGCTCTAGGTGATTGGAAGGCCTCCGGTTTCGACCGGGGGCCTTTTTCTATCTCGAGCCCGATCGCATTCGCATCACGCGCCTCCGCTTTTCTCTTGCACCCCCATTCCGAAAGGATTTTCACCATGTCTCAGAACACCACCGCCGCCCAGCCCCGCACCGTCCAGACCGCCGACCGCGGCAAACTCGACGTCCGCGCCCTCGTCCTGCTCGCCATCCTGCTCGCTGCCGGCTTCATCCTCAACTTCACCGTCGGCAAGGCCATCTCGGGCATCTCGGGCGGCATGATCAGCCCCGAGTTCATCATCTCGGCCTTCTGCCTCACCATCCTGGTCGTTCGTCCCAACATCGGCCAGGCGCTCGTCATTGGCCTCATCTCGGCTGCCGTGATCCAGATCACCACCACTTCGCCGTTCGTCGATTTTGCCGCCGAGGGCATCGCCGCCATGCTCATGGCCGGCATCGTCAACGCCGCCGGCAAGAACGGTCAGGTCAAGCCAGCCATCGCCATTGTCGCAACCTTCCTGACCACCTTTGTCTCCGGCGTCATCTTCATGATCATCAAGATGGCCATGCTCGGCGTGGTCGGCGAGCTCGCCGCCGCCATGCTGCCCGTCGTTGCCATGACCGCCGTCTTTAACGCCATTCTGGTCGGCGCCCTCTACCTGCCCATCCAGAAGGCTCTTAGACTCAACTAACCCGCTCGGCTTTACGAGCCACCCCATCTTGGCGTTCATTCGTCGCTCGCGTACCCAAGTACGCTTCGCTCCTCTTTCTCGCGCCAACCTGGGGCCCCTCGTAAAGCCGTCTCCGTGCTTCACCACCAAAAACTGTCCCAAACGACTAGCTTTTGGGGACGTTCTTAAACGACTAGTCATTAAAGAACGTCCCCAATGACTATGAAAGGTATCCATGGAAACGATCATCAACGTCGACGATGTCTCGTTCTCCTATGGCACGCAGACCGAGCAAGCGCTCAGCCACATCTCGCTCAGCGTGAACAAGGGAGATTTCATCGGCATCATCGGACCCTCGGGCGCCGGCAAGTCCACGCTTGCCGCCTGTCTGTCGGGCGCCGTGCCCCACCACTACACCGGCACGTTCTTTGGGTCCGTCATGGTCGACGGCCACGACACCTGCGAAGTCTCGCTCACCGACGTGTCGCAAATCGTCGGCAGTGTGCTGCAGGATATCGACACGCAGATGGTCGCTTCGGTCGTCGAGGACGAGATGCTCTTTGGCCTCGAGAACTTTGGCGTTCCCCACGACCAGATCAAGCAGCGCGTGAGCGAAACTCTCGAGACCGTCGGCATCAGCGACCTGCGCGACCGCGAGATCGCCACCCTCTCGGGCGGACAGAAGCAAAAGGTAGCCATCGCCGCCATCCTCGCCATGCGTCCGCGCGTCTTGGTTCTCGACGAGCCCACCGCGGCACTCGACCCCGCCAGCTCCACGTTGGTCTTCGAGACGCTGCGTGAGGCAAACCGCGCACTTGGAATCACCATCGTCGTCGTCGAGCAAAAGGTCGCCCTGCTCTCGGAGTACTGCAACCGCGTGCTCGTGCTCAACCATGGCGAAATCGCGCTGCAGGGCGAGCCACACGAGGTCTTCGCGCATACCGACGAGCTCCGTGCCATCGGCGTCGACTGCCCTCGCGTCACGCGTATCTTCAATAGCCTCGAGGCCGATGGCCTGGTAAGCGGTACCCCCTGCTTGGATGTCGATGAGGCCGAGCGCATGATTTCGGGCATCGTCGACCCCGCACGCGCGGCTATCGAAGCCCAGGCGCCCGCCGGTTCCCCGCATGCACCGTCGTTGCGCCCTCATGCCAAGGACGCCGAACCCGTACTCACCTTCGACCATGTTGAGTTTGCCTATCCCAATGGCGGCGCCGCCGTACACGACCTTAGCCTGACGCTCTATCCCGGCGAGCTCGTGGGCATCGTCGGCCAAAACGGCGCCGGCAAGACCACGCTCACCAAACTGCTCACAGGCCTGCTTAAGCCCGCCTCGGGCAGCGTGCGCGTCACGGGACTGGATACCGCAGCCGTTCCCACGAGCCGCATCGCTCGCGAGGTCGCGACCCTCTTCCAAAACCCCGACCGCCAGATCTGCAAGGACACCGTGCTCGACGAGGTCGCCTTTGGCCTGGAGCTTGCCGGCATCGACCGTGCCGAGGCGCTGCGTCGCGCCCAGCTCGTCATCGACCGCTTTGGCTTGCCGGCCGACGAGGCGCCCTTCTCGCTCTCGCGCGGTCAGCGACAAATGGTGGCGCTTGCCTCCGTCGTAGTGGTTGAGCCCAAGATCGTCGTGCTCGACGAGCCCACGAGCGGCCTTGATTACCGCGAGTGCATGACCGTCATGGAAACGGTGCGCACCATGGCCGAGCGCGGTTGCGCCGTTATCATGGTCTGCCACGATATGGAAGTCGTCTCCGACTTTGCCGAGCGCATTGTGGTAATGGCCGACGGTCGCATCCTCGACCGCGGCCGCACGCACGAGCTATTCTCGAACATCGATCTCATGCGGCGTGCCTACGTGGAGCCTCCCCAGGTTATTGAACTCTCGCGCCGTCTGGCATCTTCCGTCTCGCCCGCTTTTGCGCAGGTGAGCGAGGTCACCGATGTCGTTCGAATTGCCAAGGAGATGGTCCACCGTGGTTAACGTCATCGACTACATGCCGGGCGATACGCTGCTGCATCGCCTGAATCCCGTCGTCAAACTGGGCCTCGCCGCCGCCATCATCGTCGGCATCTTCTTGTCCGACACCTACGTGGCGCTGCTGGGCTTTTTGGCACTCACCCTTGCGCTGGGTGCCTATGCCGGCGTCGTCGACCGTCTGTTCTCGCTGCTCAAGTTGCTGATTCCGCTCGCGCTTATCATGCTGGTGCTCCAGCTGGCCTTTATGCGCGATGGCAACGTGGTGTGGGGCTTTATCACCGACACGGGTCTCATCACAGGATCGAAGGCCTGTCTGCGCCTGCTGGGTGTGGCGTTACCACTCATCCTCATGCTCATGGTGACCAAGCTCAACGACCTTGCCAACGCCTGCGTCGAGGTGCTGCACGTGCCGTATCGCTATGCCTTCACCTTTACCACGGCGCTGCGCTTCGTGCCGGTGTTTGGTCAGGAGATGAACGCCATCATGGAGGCGCAGACCGCACGCGGCGTCGAGTACGACACCAAGAACCCCATTAAGAAGCTTAAGCTCATGCTGCCACTGTGCGTGCCGCTGCTCATCTCAAGCGTGGGCAAAACCGATGCCACAGCCTTGGCGGCAGAACAACGCGGCTTCTATCTGCGTACGCGCGCCAGCTCGTACAAGCGCTACCCCATCAAGGGCCTAGACATCGCCGTGCTCATCGTCAGCATCGCCCTCATCGCCATCGGCTTCCTGTTCTAGTTCACTACCGACAGCAACCGCCCAACGCAAAAGGCCTCGGCTCGCACCAAACGAGCCGAGGCCTTTACTGTTTCACCAGATAAAACCTACCAATATTAACCTGTCCCTTTTTGGCAGATCGGAAGCTAGAGGCGGTAGGGAGCACCGCAACGGATGATGGATTCGCGCACCAGGACGTCCATGGCGTCGAGGGTGATCTCGGGCATCTCTCGGTACTTCTGCAGCACCGAGAGCTCGGTGCAGGCCAGAATGACGCGGTCGCAGCCGCTACGGGCGAACTCCCACATCACGCGGTCGAACTTATCCATATCGGGCTCACGTCCGGCCTTCACATCATCGTAGATAAGCGACATCACATCGTTCTGACGTTTCTCGCTGGGATAGACGACCTCAACACCCGCAGCCTTACATTCGCGGCCGTAGACGCCCGCGCCCACGGTGCCATCGGTTCCCATAATGCCAATCTTGTGCACCGGCTCGGCCGGCATACTCAGGTTGGGGTCGAACTCGCACTCCCCCATCACCGCACCCGCAAGGGCATAGCGCACCGACTCACGCGGCATGTGGATAATCGGCACCTTCGTAAACGACTGGATCTGGTCATAGAAGTAGTGTGACGTGTTGCAGGGAATGGCAATGTGTGCACAGCCCAGCGACTCGAGTGCCTGGGCGCACTCTTTCATGGTCGCCAGCAGCTTGGCATGCTCGCCGGTCTTAATGGCCAGCGTGCGGTCGGGCATGGTCGACTTGGAGAGTACCACCATGTCGATATGTTCCTGATCGCAGGCAGCAGCCGTATGACGCACCACCTGGTCGTAGTAATACGACGTGGCCTCGGCGCCCATGCCGCCGATAACTCCCAGCTTTTCCATCGCCGCCTCCTTGGTGACGCTTGCGCAATTGCGCGTATCATACCCGCGCCCGCCCGATGCAAACCGGACGGGCGCCGCGCTCATCTACTTGTAATACGTCTTGAACAGCTTAAAGTGGCGCAGCTTGGTGTGCCACATGCGCAGCCAGCGGTTAAAGACAAAGTCGCCCTTCATAAACGAAGGGTCGGCGCCCTTGCCTTCCTTGTCCAGGCGATGCACCTTAGCGCGCAGCTCGGGATCCTTGACGTACTTGTCGACGACGCCCATGGGGACGACCATCCACAGGGCCTCGTCCTGAGCCGTCACAAACTCCGGCTCAAACGGACGGTTGAACACATACTCGTCCACCACATACTTGGCAACGTTAAAGCCGCTGTTGGTAACGTAGTAGTTGCTGCGGCCCTGGCGCGTGTTGAAATCGAAGAACTTAAACGAGCCGTCGCGCTCGTCGTACTTAACGTCAAAGTTGGAATAGCCCACAAAGTGAAGGTCCTCGAGCAACTTGCGCACGCCGCCCATGAGCTCGTCGTTGGGCTCGGTAATGATACAGGCATGGTTGCCGACACCGTGGGGCTGATGCTCCTCGAGCAGCACATGGCCCAGGCACATCATGCGGACCTTACCGTTGCGGTCGGAATAGCTGGTGAGCACGCGCATGTACTCGTCGTTGCCGGGCACGCGATCCTGCAAGATCAGGTCGTCGGTGTAGCCGCTGGCATACGAGTCGCGAATGACCTGTTCCAGCTCGGCGCGGTCGGCAATCTCATAGGCCTTCTTCTGGCCCTCGAACTCATGCTGCCACCACATGATGCCGTCAGAAGGCTTCAGAATCATCGGGTAAGGAAAATCGATCTGGTCGAGCACTTCGGCAGGCGCCTCACCCTGGGCATTGAGCATCGCCTTGGTAAAGGTAAACGTGTGCGGATAGGGCACGCCATGCTTCTCGCACAGCTCGTAGAAGATCTCCTTCTTCTGGCACTGCTCGAGCATGCTGTAGGACGCGTAGGGAGCGACGATGTTATCCGCCAGCTCATGAGCATCCTTGGCTTGAGCCACGAGAGCGACATAGTTGTCGCCGCAGCCCACAAGGACAATAGTCTTGTCGGCATGCGCTTGGGCAATGCCGTTGACGGTTTTGAGCATCACGGGCATGGTGTCGATATCCACGTTGGGCGTGTAGTCGATAATCTGGCTGCGGTACGCGGGACCCGTCTGATACTTGCCAAAGACCAGACTCTTGACCTGGTACTCCTCGTAGAAGGCGCGCGCCACCGAATAGGCGTTGATGTCGCCACCAAGCAGCACGGGAATGAACTCGCGCTCTGTAAATTGCTGTCTCTTATACACATCTCCGAGCC
>UQVD01000102.1 GCA_900544385.1 uncultured Collinsella sp. | reverse complement strand
ACGAGATACTGATCGGTCTCGTGGGCTCGGAGATGTGTATAAGAGACAGGCGGTGCTCCGCGGCGAAAAGCAGATCGACGAGGACCTGGAGCGCGGCGATGACTACGGCGTGGGCAAGCGCGCCTTCCGTATCGACGTGCGCAAGAAGGTGCTCGGCGAGGGCAAGTACCCCGACGACATCGACGAGCTCGACCAGCCGGGCCTGACCTATGCCAGCGCCGTGCGCTCGAAGTACCCGCGTGCCCGCGTGCTCTCCATCGATACCTCCAAGGCCGAGGCCCTGCCCGGCGTGGTAGGCATTCTGCGCGCCGAGGACGTGCCGGTCAACCAGGTCGGCCACCTTATCCAGGACTGGGACGTCATGATCGCCCAGGGCGATATCACCCGCTGCGTGGGTGATGCCATCGCGCTGGTGGTTGCCGAGGACGAGGCGACGCTCGAGAAGGCCAAGAAGCTCGTAAAGATCGATTACGAGCCGCTGGAGCCCGTGCGCAACATCGCCGAGGCCAAGGCCGCCGACGCCCCGCGCCTGCATGACAGTTTCTTTGCCTTTGGCAACACGGTGGAGCTCAAGGACAACGTGTGCCAGAGCCGCCATGTGACGCGTGGCGACGCCGCCAAGGCGCTGGCGGAGAGCGCATTCACCGTGACGCAGCGCTTTACCACGCCCTTTACCGAGCATGCCTTCTTGGAGCCCGAGTGCGCCGTCGCCTTCCCGTACAAGAACGGCGTCAAGGTGCAGTCGACCGACCAGGGTGCCTACGATACGCGCAAAGAGTGCGCCCACATGTTTGGCTGGGACAACGAGCCCGAGCGTGTGGTCGTCGAGACCATGCTCGTGGGTGGCGGCTTTGGCGGCAAGGAGGACGTGTCCATTCAGCACTTGGCCGCGCTCGCTGCCTATAAGTTCCAGCGTCCTGTGAAGTGCAAGCTCACGCGTGCCGAGTCGCTTGCTTTCCATCCCAAGCGTCATGCCATGGACGGCGCCTTTACGCTGGGTTGCGACGCCGAGGGCAACTTTACCGGTTTGGATTGCGAGATCAACTTTGATACCGGAGCCTACGCGTCGCTGTGCGGCCCGGTGCTCGAGCGCGCCTGTACGCATGCCGTCGGCCCCTACAAGTACCAGAACACCGACATCCGCGGCTTTGGCTACTACACCAACAACCCGCCTGCCGGCGCGTACCGCGGCTTTGGCGTCTGTCAGTCCGAGTTTGCGCTCGAGAGCCTGATCGACCTGCTGGCCGAGAAGGTCGGCCTGGATCCGTGGGAGATCCGCTACCGTAACGCCATCGAGCCGGGCGAGGTTCTGCCCAACGGTCAGATTGCCGATTGCTCCACGGCGCTTAAAGAGACGCTGCTCGAGGTCAAGGATGCCTACTACGCGCATCCCGGACACGCCGGTATCGCCTGCGCCATGAAGAACGCCGGCGTGGGCGTGGGCCTGCCCGATGCCGGCCGCTGCAAGATCCGCATCGAGGATGGCCGCGCCGTGGTCTACGCCGCCACGTCCGACATCGGCCAGGGCTGTAACACCGTCTTTTTGCAAGACGTTGCCGAGGCCTGCGGTCTGCCGCTGAGCTGCATTGCCAATGGCGAGTGCTCCACCGAGAACGCTCCCGACTCCGGCACTACGTCTGGCTCGCGTCAGACGGTCGTGACCGGCGAGGCCGTGCGCGGCGCCGCCTTCCTGCTGCGCGATGCCATGGTTGGCATCGAGGCGGGCAAGCCTGCACCCGATGCTCCCGTGAGCGCGCATGGCGACGGCGTCAAGATCGAGTACGACGACGGTCGCGCCTATCAGCTGCGCGCGCAGGAGCTCGTCGCCGGCCAAGGTATGCATCCTCAGGATCCCGCGGCCGCCATCAAGGCGCTCGAGGGATGCGAGTTTGGCTACGTGTATCTGGAGCCGACCGACAAGCTGGGTGCGGATGTTCCCAATCCCAAGAGCCACATCTGCTACGGCTTTGCCACACATGTGGTCATTCTGGACGATGACGGCCGCGTGAGCGAGATCTATGCTGCGCACGATTCCGGCAAGGTGGTCAACCCCATCTCCATCCAGGGTCAGATCGAAGGCGGCGTGCTCATGGGTATGGGCTATGCGCTTACCGAGGACTGGCCGCTCAAGGACTGCGTGCCCCAGGCAAGGTACGGTACGCTCGGGTTGTTCCGTGCGCCCGAGATTCCGGATATCCACGCCATTTACGTGGAGAAGGACGAGCTGCTGCCCGTGGCATACGGCGGCAAGGGCATCGGCGAGATCGCAACGATCCCCACGGCGCCCGCCGTACAGAACGCCTACCGCGCGTTTGACGGCAAGCTGCGTCCAGATCTGCCCATGGTGGATACGCCGTACAGCCGCGCCCGTCACCGCGGGTAGGGTAGGACGCGCACGGCCATTGCTGACGGGCTGTTCGCGCTCAGCATCAACTACATACGCTGCGCCTTTGGCCCCGGCTCCATCGCGAGCCGGGGCCTTTTGTTTGGAACGCCTCCGCATACGGAAACTGCGTCCCGGAATCATGCCTCAGAATGGGATGCAACTTCCGGATCGGCCTCAGGCGGAAACTGTGTCCCGGAATATGGCTCCAGCGTGGGATGCATTTTCCGGTTGAAGCCTCAAGCGGAAACGGCGTCCCGGAATTCGGTCTCGGAACGGGTCGTGCTTTCCGCTAGGCCCGCCATCCGGAAAGTGCATCCCGTTTTGAGCGCTCAATTTGGGACATGGTTTCCGCGGGTGCTGCCAACCGGAAAGTGTGTCCCAGTTTGGTGGGCAGGCGGGCATAAGCTCAGCAGCTCCTACAGCTCAATATCGTTGAGCCATGTCGGTAGAGCGGTCTGCCGGATGCCTGCTGTCTGCAGCTTTTTGGCGAGCATTCCTGCCGAGCGGACCTCGTTCATGGTAAAGCGCAGCAGAGGGTGGCCGTAGAGCGATAGGTGCGCCTCGCGCTGTCGTTCGGCAACGAGCGCCTCGGCGGTGGTGCGTCCGGCTAGCATGGCCTGGTCGGTATATTTGACAAGCCCGTCGAGTTCGCCCAGCGTGAGTTCCCGCGCCTGGCGCTCCCAGGCAAAGTCCGTTCGTATGGGCTTGGCCGAATCGAAGGGGTCCGTCAGCTCGTATTGAAGCCAGTCGGGCGCAAAACCGGTCTCGATTATGACGGCTCGGGCGACCGATTCCCCACCGCTCTCGGCGCGGACGTCGGCATATCGAAGCGTTGTGAGGGCCGTACGAATCGCTCGACCATTGCGGGCGGTCGCTCGTTGCTCGACGGCCTCCATCAACTGCTCTCGCGTAAGGCCGAGCTTTGAGATCGCCGAATCGGCAATGGGCACGCCGTCGGCAAAACCAGTTTGCAGCAGGCAATCTGTGACCGTTCGGATGGGCGGCGTTACCGATATGCCGGCTCTGCGTATTGCTCCGGCCGGCTCAATCTGGTGCCGCTGAATATGCGCGCCCGGGCGAGCCGACGGCTTTGTCGAGCTGCAGGCATGCACGACATTCAGGTGTCGCCACGAGACCTCGAGCCCCAGCAGACAGGCGGCCGAAAACGAGCAGAACGTCCAATCGGGGTGGATGATCGCAAGGGCGCGGAGGATTTCGCAATGGCGTTGCGCTCGGTTGAGTTCATCCCAGCGCGTTTTTCGCGCAAACAACCCCGGCATGGGCGAGACAACCGTGCCGCCGGTGCGCCGAAGGAGCGCTTTTCGGATCGCCGTGCTCGGGGGAATCAGACAGCGCCCCTCTTGTTCGGCTTGAGTGAGCAGTTGGTCGATGAGCTGGTCATTGCAATGTGTCATGAGCTACCGCCTCCTTTTTGGTAGCAAAAACGTATCAGCCGGAACTTGCCGCTCAACTGACCAAAAGCTGACCAAAATCTAACCATGCGGGTAGATGGCCTGGTTTTGACGTCATTTTTTGAAGCTGAATCGGTGGGCGGTAATCGGCACCCGTGAACGGTAGCTAGTTATGAAGCCTTGGTAAGTTTAGGGACGTTTACTTTTTCGAAAAAGAGCAATCTATCTGCTGTTTTGTGTTTCTGGATCGCATATTTGAAGGCATGTGATAAGGGCGGCGGATCGTCGTCTGTGCCGGCGGAAGCTGTGACCCGGAATTGCCGCTTGGAATGGGACGCGCTTTCCGGAACGGCCCTCAACCGGAAATTGCATCTCGGAACGAGCCCTCAGAGCGGGATGAACTTTCCCAACGGGGCCGCATGCGGAAGCTGTGTCCCGGAATGAGCGCTCAGAATGGGATTCGCTTTCCGGTAGAAGTTTCAGCGGAAACCGCATCCCAGAATGAGCGCTCAGAACGGGACACGCTTTCCGGATGGCATGCTTGGCGGAAACTACGGCCCAGTTTTTGGCTCCAGAACGGGATACATTTTCCGGAACGGTCCACGTGCGGGGGTGTACCGCCCCTTTTGCGTGCGCCGCTTGTCGAATTACGTTATAGCTAGCTATATTATAGGAAGGTATAATATAGCTAGCTATAACGCAAAGGAAGGATGGCCCTATGTTTATCGGAAGAACAGTGGAAATGTCCGAGCTCAATCGACTGTATGGCACGGGCTCCTTTGAAATGCCTGTGATTTACGGCTGCCGTCGCGTGGGTAAAACGCGTCTTATCACAGAGTTTATCCAAGGCAAGAAGGCTATTTACTTTCAAGCTCGTCGTACCAATGCGGAGGCAAACCTGCACGGCTTTAGCCAGGCGATACTTGCGGGTTCGGTTGGTGCTGCAGGTGTGTCGTTTCGTAGTTTTGACGAGGCGTTCGATGCGTTGGCCACCATGGCTCGCACGGAACGTTTGATTGTCGTGATTGACGAGTATCCCTATCTCGCCCAATCGAATCCCGAGATCAGCTCGTTGCTGCAAGACAAGATCGATCACTTGTACAAAGAGACCAAGCTCATGCTTATCCTGTGCGGGTCGTCGCTTTCGTTCATGGAAGAGCAGGTGCTGGGCTACGAGAGTCCGCTATACGGTAGGCGTACGGCCCAGTTTAAGATCATGCCGCTGGATTTTACGACGACCCTCGGCTTGTGGCAGAGCATGGGTCGCGAAGACGCTGCGGTTTGCTATGGCATGACGGGCGGCATTCCTGCATATATCGAGAAAGTCGATCCTACCGTATCGCTCGAGGACAACATCAAACGTCTTTTTCTTACTCCTACGGGCTATCTCTTTGAGGAGCCGAGTAACCTGCTATTGCAAGAGTGCCGCAATCCCGAGCAATATGATGCGATCGTGCAAGCAATTGCCCAGGGGCGCTCGAAGATCTCAGAGATTGCGAGCTCTACGGGAATCCCTGCGAGCAACGTAAAGAGCTATGTGGATAAGCTGGCGTCGCTTGGGATTGTCGAGCGCGAGCTGCCCCTAAACGAGACGAGCAATAAGCGAGCCGTGTATCTGCTGAGCGATCAGATGTTTAGGTTCTGGTACAAGTTTGTGCCGCAGAACATCGGGCTGATTCAAAACGATATGGCCGAGATGGCGTATGAGCGCATTGAGCCGCACGTATCGGATTACATGGGTACGGTCTTTGAGATTATATGCAGACAATACGTGTACGAACTCGCGCGCGCGGGCCAGCTCGATGTGGTTCCGGCGAGTGTCGGGCGCTGGTGGGGAACGGATAATCGCACGCATACGCAGGAAGAAATCGACTTGATTGTTGACGATGGCGAGGGCACTGCGCTGTTTGCGGAGTGCAAATGGCGCAATGAACCGGTGGGCGAGGATGTTCTGGAAAAGCTCGTGTACCGAAGCGAGCTCTTTAGGCGGCAACGAAAAAGCTATGCACTTTTCTCAAAAAGCGGCTTTACGCAGGGATGTCGGGATGCCGCGGAGAGTAGGGGAGACGTCAAGCTGATCTCGTTTGCCGAGATGTGTGAGCGGGATAACGCTGCTCGGGGGTAAAGCCTGTCCTCGAATGGCTGGAACGGGGCCCTCTGTTGTCGTGCTAGCTGCCAGCGGAATGCCGGCGGAAAGCGTGTCCCAGATTTCGGCTTCAGAATGGGATGCCGTTTCCGGATCGGCCCTCAGGCGGAAACTACGACCCGGAATTCGGCTCCAAAACGGGATACGCTTTCCCGGTGGCATCTCTAGCGGAAACTGCATCCCGGAATGAGCTCTCGGAACGGGACACGCTTTCCCATCGGGGCTTCAAACGGAAACCGTGTCCCGGAATCGAGCCTCAGGGTGGGACGCATTTTCCGGTAGAGGCCTGGGACGGAAGGCGTGTCCCAGAATCCGGCTAATCCGATGGCCAGGTGGTTGAGCGAGCGGGCTCCGAGGCTCCATTACTGAAAATTCATTTGTTAAACCTGGCAACCGTGGGTAGAATAAAGTCGACGGCAGCCCAAGGGTGATAGCTGGGCAGCGCCGTTACTTCGGTCTCTTATACACATCTCCGAGCCCACGAG
>UQVD01000101.1 GCA_900544385.1 uncultured Collinsella sp. | reverse complement strand
ATCTACACACTGCATATCGTCGGCAGCGTCAGATGTGTATAAGAGACAGCCTCGTAGCGCTGCTTGACCGCGGGACCCATCTTGCCCTGGCACATCGCCCAGCCCGCAAGCTCGGCATCCCCAGCCAAATTGGAAGTTACGCGGTCGATAATCTGCTGATAGTAGCTCTGGTCGGCGCCAAAACCGCAGGTGCCAAACAGGAAGACGCGCTTGCCGTGCAAGGCGGAGAGCAACGCCGCGACCGAAGGCGTGCACGCGCCTTTGTCGCACCAAAAACCGACGAGCACCGTGTCGGCCGCGCAGGCGCCCTGCGCCTCGAGCGCAACCTGATCTGCATCCGCATCGTCGCTCAACGCCGCGGCATGGACAAATTCAACGCCCGCAGCCTGCAGAGCGCGCTTGATCGCGCCCGAAACCATCCTGGTATTACCGCTCTTGCTGTTGACCACCAAAGAGCACGTCATAGTCACGTTGCCTCGTTTCCCCCAAAACTAAAGCCACTAATGCAATTTATTAGATGAATATCTTAGTACTAACAACGCAGATGTAAACCATCTGCCGCTAATCGGTAACCCCTACTGGGCGAATTGGCTGCGGTAGAGTTCGGCGTAGAAGCCGCCTGCCGCTAGCAGCTCGTCGTGCGTGCCGCGCTCGATAATCTGGCCGTCGCGCATCACCAGAATGCAGCCGGCGTTGCGGATGGTGCTCAGGCGGTGCGCCACGACAAAGCTTGTGCGGCCAGCCATAAGCTCGTCGAATGCCGCCTGAACCTGCAGCTCGGTGCGGGTATCGATGCTCGAGGTCGCCTCGTCCAGCAGCAGAATCGCCGGGTCGGTGAGCATGACACGCGCGATGCACAGCAGCTGTTTTTGACCCTGGCTAAACGTGCCGCCGTCCTCGCCGATCACTGTATCGTAGCCGCCTGGCAGCTGCACGATAAACTTGTGCGCGTGCGCGCGCTTGGCCGCCTCGACAACCTGTTCGCGCGTGGCATCGGGACAACCATAGGCGATATTTTCCGCCACCGTGCCCTCGAACAGCCACGTATCCTGCAGCACCATGCCAAAGGCGCGGCGCAGGCTTGCGCGCGTGTAGTCACGCGAGGAACGGCCATCGACCGCAATGCGACCGGCATCGATATCGTAAAAACGCAGTAGCAAATTGATGAGCGTCGTCTTGCCACAGCCCGTAGGACCGACAAGGGCAAAGCGCATGCCGGGCTTGGCCTCGATGCAGATGTCCTGCAGCAGCTTGCGGTCGGACACGTAGCTAAAGTCCACATGCTCAAAGGCGACCTCGCCCTGCGGGGCGGCAAGTTCCACGGCATCCGCCGCATCGGGCTCCTGCTCGCGCGCATCGAGCAGCGCAAACATGCGGCGCGCCGAGGCGTACGCGGTCTGAATCTGCGTAATGACGTTGGTGACCTCGTTGAACGGCTTGGTGTACTGGTTGGCATAGGACAGGAAGATCTGCACGCCGCCCACCGTAAGCGCCGCCGGCACGCCCGTGATCACGCCCACACAGCCAATCACAGCGACCACGGCATAGATGATGTTATTGATAAAGCGCGTGCCGGGGTTGGAGAGCGAACCCATAAACTGCGCGCGCTCGCCCGCGGTGCAGAGCTCGGCATTGAGGGCATCGAAGCGCAGCTGCGCGTTGGGACCATAGGCAAAGGCGTCGACAAGCTTTTGCTCGCCTACGTACTCCTCGATATGACCACCGAGCTGCCCTTGAATACGCTGCTGCGCCGTAAAGCTTTTGTTGGAGAGCTTGGCGATGGCGCCGGCCGCAAAGATGGAGAGCGGCGTGACGAGCACCACCACGAGCGTCATGGTCAGGTTAATGGAGAGCATAAACGCGAGCGTGCCCACGATGGTGATAACGCCGGTGAAGAGCTGGGTAAAGCCCTGCAGCAGACCGTCGCCCACCTGGTCGACGTCGTTGACCACGCGGCTCATAAGGTCGCCGTGGGCATGGCTGTCGATAAAGCTGAGCGGCATGCGGCTGAGCTTATCGCTCGCCTCCACGCGCATGTCGCGCACCGTTTCGTAAGACAGGCGGTTGACGCAATAGCCCTGCAGCCACTGGAAGGCCGCAGCACCTACGACGACAATCGCGAGCTTGGTAACGAGCGGCAGCAGCGCATCGAAGTCCACCTGCCCGGCGGCGACGATAAGGTCGATGCCCTCGCCAATGAGAATGGGCGTGTAGAGCTGCAGAATCACCGAGACGGCGGCACTCAAAAACGATGCCGCAAACGAGACGCGGTGCGGACGGACATAGCCCAGCAGGCGGCGGGTCACCGCACCCACGGGATAGCGCTCGGGATCGCCGGGCTGGCGCGGACCGTCTCCCAGGTCGTTGAGGCTATCGTTGCCGGACACGTTGGCCGTCATCGTGGCGACCGAACCGGAGGAAGTGTACGGATTCATTTAGCAGCCCTCCTTTGCGCAGACGGATGTGGGGACGGTCGGGGCGCCTGGGGCGGGCGCGGGCGCCGTACTCCCCTGCTGACCCTCGAGCTCCTCGCGGCGAAGCTGCGACTGGCAAATCTCGCGGTAGAGCTGGCAGGTCGTGTAGAGCTCATCGTGCGCGCCCAGGCCCGCAACCGAGCCGTGGTCGAGTACGCAGATCATGTCGGCATCGCGAACGGTCGAGACACGTTGGCTCACGATGACGGTCGTGAGCGGCAGCCCGCCCTCGGCGGCACCGCGCACACTGCGCTCGCGGATGGCATGGCGAAGCGCCGCGTCGGTCTTAAAGTCGAGCGCCGAGGCAGAATCGTCCATGATCAATATCTGAGGCGAGCCCACCAGGGCGCGCGCGATGGTCAGGCGCTGGCGTTGGCCACCGCTAAAGTTCTTACCGCCCGCCTCGACCGGGGTATCGAGCCCCTGCGGCTTGTTGCGCACGAACTCGCTCGCCTGCGCCATGTCGAGCGCCGCCCAGAGATCCTCGTCGGTCGCAGCCTCGTCGCGCCAGGTCAGGTTGCTGCGGATGGTGCCGCTCACCAGCGACGCACGCTGTGGAACGGTCGCGACCACACGGCGCAGCTGGTCGAGCGGCCAGGTGCGCACGTCGGCGCCCATCACACTCACGCTGCCGGTGCTCGCATCGTACAGGCGCGGGATAAGCGAGACGAGCGTGGACTTGCCGCTACCCGTACCGCCGATAATGCCAAGCGTCTTGCCCAGCGGGAGCTCCAGGGTCACATCGCTCACGGCATTTGCCGCGCCCGCGCCAAACGAAAAGCTCGCATGGTCAAAGCTCAGCGCAGGGACTGGAGCAGCGCCACCCGCCAGTTCGCTCGGCTTGGGCAGCTCGACCGGCTGGTTGCCCTCGTCGGTGATGCTCGGCACGCAATTGAGCACCTCGTTGATACGCGACGCACTGGCGCTCGCCTTGGTAAAGACCACGACCAGGTTGGCGACGTAGACGATGGAGGTAAGGGTCTGCGTCATGTAGTTCACAAACGCCATGACCTGGCCCTGCGTAAGCTCGCCCACGTTGACCTGGATGCCGCCCACCCACAGGATGGCGCACACACCAAGGTTCATCACCAAAAACGTTACAGGGTTAAGGATCGACGAGAGCTTGCCCACCGCGATGGCGGTATGAGCCTGGTCGTCGGCGGCTTGGGCAAAGCGCTCGCGCTCGTGGTCCTCGCGCACAAACGCACGGACCACGCGGGCGCCCGAAAGCCCCTCGCGGCAAATGAGCGCGATGCGGTCGAGCTTTGCCTGCAGCTGCTTGTAATACGGAATGCAGCGCGCCATGACAAACCAAAACACCAGGCCGATAGCGGGCGTACAAATCAAAAAGATGATGCCGAGCTTAAGGTCGATGGCAAGGGCCGCGACCATGGAGCCCACCGCTAGGAAGGGCCAGCGGATGAGCATGCGCACGCCCAGCGCCACAGCGAGCTGCACCTGGTTGACGTCGTTGGTGATACGCGTGATGAGCGACGGCGTGCCAAAACGGTCGAGTTCGGCATAGCTCAGCTTGTTGATATGCTGGTAGAGCGCGCCACGAATGTCGGTGCCCATGCCCTGCGAGGTGAGCGCCGCCATCTTTTGGCAGACGAGCGTAAACGAGATGCCGATCACAGCCATGGCGGCGAGCACCATGCCGTAGTGGACGACAGCGTTCACATCGCGTGCGCCGATGCCCTTATCGATCATCTGGGCAATCACCAACGGCGTCAGCAGGTCAAAAATCACTTCGATCAGCTTGCACGCTGGGCCGATCACCATATACCGGCGAAACTTGCCACCAAAACGCCTGAGCAGCTCAATCATAAAAAGGCGCTCCCTATCATCATTCACACTCAATTCGAATCATGATAGTACGGTGAGCCCAAAAGACGAGTAAACAACTCGCCATTTCTAATGGGATTCGGTTTCCAAAGAAGCGGAGAGGCACGCGCACACCCAGCCAGTGTCGGGTCGACCGCCTGATATACTTACATTAGTGCTACCAAGTTAGTCGCCGACCCTTGAAATGAGGTGCCGAGATGAACGACATTCTCGCAAGAAGAGCAAGACGAGCAACTGTGGGCATCGCCCTTTCCGCGGCACTTGTCGCGGGAATCGCCCCCGTAGCGGCGATCGCGGCAGAAACCAGCTCCCCCACCGGTGCGGCCGTTTCGCAGACGAGCGCCGCCAACGGCAATTCGGGCGCCCCGCAGACAGAAGACGCGGCCGCCGCAAAAGAAAAAGCGTATGCAGCCATGCAGGAAGCGCTCAAAAACCTCGAGGCCGCAAAAAACGCCGCAAGTCCCGAGAAAATTGCGAGATTCAATGATGACATTACCCGTTTTCAAGAGTACCGCGAAAAGATGGCGGCGCAAGCCGCCGAAGGGAGGGAACTCCTTCCCACCATGCAAGCGGACATCGATGCTGCCCAAGCCAAATACGACGGGGCCATCAACCGGGTAAGCGAGCTCCAGGCAGAATTAGAGAAGAAACATGAGATGCTTAAGACACTCGAAGCACTCGGCTACGAGGAGTTTGTCGAAACTACTAAACAGCAAATAAAGCAGTTGCACAGTGAGATCATATCGGCAAAAACGCACGTAAACTATTGCGAAACGGAGCTCCGCGAGTTCCAGTACCGCCTCAGAAGAGTGGAAAGACGAGTTAATGACTGTGAACGTGCTGTAGAGAAATATAAAGCCGATATCGACCGGTTCACAGCCTGGCGAGATGCGCTCCTCGACAATTTGAAAAAAGCGCAAGCGGCCTATGACGACGCCTGCAAGGCATACGAAGAGGCGAAAGCCGCGGCAGACAAGGCCGCCTCGCCCGAGATAACGAAACCGACCGAGACGACGCCTCCCTCCAACTCGGCGCAACCGGCCGAGGCAACACAGCCCGCCAGCTCGCCCGCGACCGGCAAAAATACCCCGCCAAGCTCCACCAAGCAGGCGAACTCGAGCAGCAGCAAGCAAGCAAATATGACCGCCGACAAGCTCGCAAACACGGGCGACACAGCACCGAGCGCAATCGCACTCGCAGCAGTCGCCGCCGCAGGCCTCGGAATAACCGCCACAGCCACACGCCGCATCAGGAACTCAAAATAGCTGCCAGAGCATACCACCTTCGCCAATCCACAAACCCAGAGAGAAAAGAGGCCCGTTTCCCCAACCTGAACTGCGTCCCAAATCTTGGACGCCCTAAATAGCGACTAGGCCGCGAGGGCCTGATTCCGGAACTCCTCCGGGGTCAGGCCCTTCAATCTTACCTGCCTCCGGCTCGTGTTCCAGTGGACTATGTATTCCTCCAGGTCGCGTTTGAAATCCTCGAACGTCTCCCACTCGCGGCCCCGGTAGAACTCGTCCTTGACGTGGCCGAAGAGCTGCTCGGTGGCGGCATTGTCGATGCAGTTCGCCTTCCTGGACATGCTCTGGACGATGCCGGCGGCCTCTAGCCTGGATGTGTATGAGACGTGCTGGTACTGCCAGCCCCGGTCCGAGTGCATGGTCGGGGCGGCGCCCTCGGGGATCTTGGACAGCAGCTCGTCGAGCATCCTCACCTGCTGGGACATGTCGGGCGTGGTCGATATGTCGCTCGCCACGATCTCCTTGGTGCAGAAGTCCAGCGTCGGGGCCCAGTAGGCCTTGCCGCCGGCCACCTTGAACTCGGTGACGTCCGTCCCCAGCTTCCGCCACGGGGCCCCGGCGTCGAAATCCCTCGCGATCACGTTCTCGAACGTCCTGCCGACGACGCCCCTGTACGAGTTGTACCTGTGGTAGGCCGTCTCGCGTCTGATACCGCAGCGAATCCCCATCTCGCGCATCATCTTGAGCACGGTCTTGTCGGCTATCACGGCCCCCTCTTCGGCCCTGAGGCACATCGCTATCTGCCGGTGCCCGCAGCCGTTGGCGGTGCGCGAGAAGATCTCGGCGGCCGCCTCCCGGAGCTCGGGGCGCGTGGGCCTCGGCGGGTGCGCGAGGGCGTAGTAGTAGGTCGACCTCTTGAGCTCGGCGCATGCGAGCAGGTGCCCGAGCGCGTGCCCCTCGGCGCGCAGGGCCGCGACCGCTTCGGCCTTCGCCCTGGTCAGAGCCCGTCCCTCTCGACCTGTCTCTTATACACATCTGA
>UQVD01000100.1 GCA_900544385.1 uncultured Collinsella sp. | reverse complement strand
GGGCGCCGCTGACCGGTGGACGGCACCGAGCCGTACGCTTGAACTGAGAAGGGGGAGGCCTCGCGGCCTCCCCCTTTTTGCGTTTATGGGGCGTAAATGACTCTATTACACCAGACGATCTTATCGTTTTTGGTATTGAGCCTTTATTTAAAGAAGATAAATCGAATAACAAGGGCAACTGCTATGGCCACAATGATCAAAAGCAGGATTGTCAGTCGATGCTGCTTGCGTCGTTTACTTGATGAAACGAAGATTGATTTTCCCTGTTTTGGCGTTTCGAGATAGCGAGCCGAATGCGTCAAGGTTTGCTTTGGTCGAGGACCTCTTTGTTGATGAGTGGCGGATGCTTTCATCGGCTCATCACTAGCTGCGCTGTTTTTAGATAATGGTGCGTCTTTCAGATATACAGGGTCTCCCGAGGCGACGCCCATATGTTTACGCCCCGTTTGGGCATCCTCGAGTGTTTGATATCGATTTCTCGTCACATACTCGGGCTCCGGATCATTAATGGGCTCTTGCGAGATGTGGGGGCGATGGAACCGTGGCGGCTGCGTGGAAGTATCTTCCCCCTGCGTCGGCATAAACATTTTGTTCTGGTTTTGGTCGTCCATGATGCCCTTTAGCTCGTTACCAACAACGTGTACGCGCTCATTGTAAGCCCCTTGTTATTTGTAGCTGGGGACATACTCGGTATTTAAGCTCTGGTTCAAAGAACCTTAACCTTCCTAAAACCTAAGTCATACGCACTTAGATATGCTTATAGTACTGGACTCAAAAAACTTTATAGTCGATGTATATATGAGCACTGGGTGGGCATATATAAGAGCGTCAAAAGAAGTCCCAGTCACCTGGAAGATGACTCGGCAGTCCTATAAAGGAGTGGTAAACATGGCAAGCATGGTTCCTTATCGTTCGGTTTTTGGCGTTCGTCCCTCTGCAAGCTCGCTGTTCGATCTGTTTGATGATATGAGCGACCTAGCGAACAGCTCGATTGCCTCTAAGGCGTTCCCCGTTGACGTTGAGGATAAGGGCGATGGCTATGAGGTCAAGGCTTATCTGACCGGCGTCGCCAAGGACGATATCGATGTCGAGCTTAACGAGGGCCGTCTGTCCATTAGCGTGAATGTCGAGGAAGACGAGGAGAACGAGGGCAAGAACTTCCTGCAGAAGGAGTTCAGCTCGTACAGCGCGACGCGTGGCGTGTATCTTAAGGACGCTTCGAGCGAGGGCCTCTCGGCTAAGTACGCTGACGGCATCCTGACCGTTACGGTTCCCAAGATCGTCGAGAAGAAGAACGTTACGAAGATCTCCATCGAATAACTTCGTTGGTGTTCTTCGCTATTAAAAGACAACAAAAGGGGCTGGGAAGCGATTCCCGGCCCCTTTTGTTGTTTAGGACAGTCTATTGAATGGTTGCCGGTTGATACTGACTCGCAGGGCGTATCGAGAGTTTTCGCGATCCTTGGAGAAGGGTTGCGGAGCTGCCGACCTCGTCATCCAGGGTTGCGGCCAGAGCTTTGGCATAGCTTTTGACGGTAAGGCTCGGACGATTGTTATCTTGGCTGATATGCATGGCAATGAGCTGTTCGGTGCGATCGGTAACAAGTTCGCGCGCGGCTTCGGCGGCTTGGCCATTGGAGAGGTGTCCCCTTGCAGACAGGATGCGCTCCTGAAGAAAGCGGGGATATTCTCCCTCGCGCAGCATGGTCACATCGTGGTTGCTTTCGAGTGCGAGGACTCGACAATCTTCGAGGGTGTTCATGGCCTGGCTCGATAGCTCTCCGGTGTCGGTGGCAAAGCCGATGGAATCATCGAGGGTGTCGAATCGATAGCCGACTGGATTGATGACATCGTGTGACGTTGAGTAGGTTTGCACGTGGATGCCGGCAATGGATAGGGTGTCACCGGGATCGAATTCCTCGACAGGCAGATGCGAAAGATTTTCTTTGCTCGAAAGAGTGCCCCTGCTGGCAAAGAGGGGGCCGTGCCAGTGCTTGCACCAGACATCGAGGCCCTTGATGTGATCGCTATGCTCATGAGTAATGAGAAGAGCCGAGACGTTGTCTGCCGAGAGCCCCAGTTCTGCCATGCGCTTTAATGTCTCGCGGCGAGACAGTCCGTCATCGACCATAATGAGCCCCTGCGGGCCCTCGATGAGTGCGCAGTTGCCTTTAGAGCCACTGCCGAGGATATGAAGGTGCAGACGAGACATAAGATTCCAAAGGATACAATGGGTGCGGACGAATAGAGGAGGAAGCGAATGCCAACGGTATCACAGCATTACGGACACCATGCCGTGCCTGGGGCAGTCGATGAGACCCGGACGAGACAGCAGGCTGCTCCTGTCGTGCTCATGGTATCAGGCGGCGCGGACTCGACGGCACTGCTTCTTATGGCGTGCACATCAAAGCTGGATATCCAAGACGGACGCGGTGTTGCCCCCATTGCTCGCGAGCGCCTGCATGTGCTGCATGTAAACCATCATCTGCGCGGCAAGGCGTCCGATGGCGACGAGGCCTTTGTGCGTGAGCTCTGCGCGCAATATGGTTTACCGCTGTGTGTGGAGCACGCTTATTTTGATGGGGAGTCGGGCAATATTGAGGCCGCGGCCCGCGAGGTGCGCTATGCCGCGGCGCGGAGGTATGTTCGCGAACTCTGCGCCCAGACGGGGGCGCCGCGAACGGCGGCTCGTATCTGCACCGCGCACACGTCTTCGGATCGCGCGGAAACGTTTTTGATGAACGCGATTAAGGGTTCGGGGCCCGCTGGTCTATCGAGCATTCCTCGCCGGAGGAATATCGTGGTGCGTCCCTTGCTCGACCTAACTCATGGCGAGCTCGTGGGCTATCTACAGGTACATGGTCAGCCGTGGCGTGAAGACGAGAGCAATGAGGATATCTCGTATCTGCGAAACTACGTGCGCCATCGAGTGATGCCGGTGGTGGCGCAGCGCAACGCGAGCGTCTGCAAGACGATTGGCGCCGCCTGTGAGATCTTGGGTGATGAAGATGCGTTTCTATCCCAGCTGTCGGCACAGGCGTTTCGAAGCTGTTTGCGCAAAGAGGCGGCGGGCGCGCTGGTGCTCGATGCCAGGCGCCTTGCTGCGGCCGAGGTGGTAATCGCGCGGCGCATCGTGCGACTGGCGATTAAGCGCATCGATCCGGACGCTCGTCCCGAGATGCGACATGTGGAGCGAGTCCTTTCCTGCGTTGCCGAGGGCGCCGGCTCGGTCACGCTTCCGGCGGGGATTGACGCACGCATTGAGTTTGGCATGCTGGCGTTTAAGGCGCCGGCGGCTCGCGAGGGCCTGGTCGAGGACTGGGTTACCGTACCCGGTCGTTTGCCGTTGGGCGGGGGGCGCATGCTGGTCGCAGAGCCGATGGCCGTTGAGCCGGGATGCGATATCGTGCGCCGCGCCCGTGAGCTTGCGGTTGCCGGGGAAGTGACAGCTTTGGTAGACGCGGCTGCCCTGGGTTTTGCCGACAGCGATAGTGAGCGGATCCTGGCGGGCTCGCGTGGCAAGATCCCTGTCGAGGCGCGATTGGCGCGCCTGTGGGTGGACGGTCCCGCACCGGGAGACGTGATGTGCCCGTTAGGGATGAGTGGCCGAAGCAAGAAAGTATCCGACTTGCTAGGCGAGGCTCGCATTCCCGTTTCCGAGCGCGCCGGCGTGCCCATGGTGAGGACGGCGCCGGGAGGTGCCGTGGTGTGGGTCGCCGGAGTTCGCGCGGACGAGCGTTTTAAGTGCACGGCCGCAACGCGCGTGGCATATCTGCTTCGTGTGGTCGATGCGGAATAGCGTCCTACGCCAGCTATTCTGTGCGGCGTTGACGGTATTCCCGCGCTGATGGTGCGCGGGCTGGAAAATATACCCCGTGCGCTGCTAGAATGTGTAGTTCGCGTCCATACGGCGGTGTGTGGGCGATTAAGTACAAGAAAGGGTTGTCATGGCTTCTCAACATCCGGATATCGAGAAGGTTCTGTTTACGCAGGAGGATATCGACGGCATCGTTTCTCGCCTGGGCGAGGAGATCACTCGCGACTACGCGGGTAAGGATCTGGTGCTGATCGCGGTTCTGCGCGGTGCCGTTGTCTTTATGGGCGACCTGATGCGCAAGATTGAGCTACCGACCAACATCGATTTCATGGCTGTTTCGAGCTATGGCGACGGTGTGAAGTCTTCGGGCATCGTGCGTATCATTAAGGATCTGGATATCGACATCCGTGGTCGCGACGTGCTGATCGTCGAGGACATTCTGGACTCGGGCCTGACCCTCAAGTACCTGATGAAGAACCTCGAGAGCCGCAAGCCCGCTTCGCTGGAGGTCGCTGCCTTCCTGTGGAAGGACGTTGAGGACCGCACCTCGGCCATCACGCCCAAGTATGTTGGAACCCATTGCCCCGATGCCTTTGTGGTGGGCTACGGCCTCGACTATGCCGAGCGCTATCGTAACCTTCCGTATCTGGGCATTTTGAAACCGGAGGTTTATTCGTAAGATGCCCGACGACCATAACGATAACAATTCCCAGACTCCCCGGGAGCCTAAGATCCCGGGGATGCCCGGAGGCAAGAAGCCCACGCGTACGGGCTGGCTGTATTTTCTTTTGGCTTGCGCGCTTCTGGGCTATGCCTTCTTTAATATGGGTTCCGGCTTTGCCAGCTCCAGCAATACCGTTAAGCTCGCGACGAGCGAGATGGTCAGCGCCATCAAGCAGGATTGCGTCGAAGATCTGACCTATACGGTTCAAGACGGAAGCGTGACGGGTCATTACTGGAAGACAAAAAAGGACAAGGGCGATACGAGCGAGCTCAAGAGCTTCTCTTCGACCTATGTCGGCTCCGATTCGCTTGCCGAGCTCATGGCGGAGCACCCCGATACCAAGTACATCGTCAACACCAACGATCCCGATTTTTGGGGCGACTTGGCGATGAGTGTGCTTCCGACGATCGCCCTTATCGCCATCATGTTCTACTTTATGCGCCAGATGATGGGCGCCAACAACAGGAACATGCAGTTTGGCAAGACCAACGCCAAGACCAACGAGGCCACACGCCCCAAGGTCAAGTTTGAAGACGTTGCCGGAGTGGACGAGGCCGTCGAGGAGCTCGAGGAGATTCGCGACTTCCTGAGCGATCCGGACCGCTATCGCAAACTGGGCGCCAAGATTCCGCGCGGCGTTTTGCTAGTGGGCCCTCCGGGTACCGGTAAGACGCTGTTGGCTAAGGCCGTTGCCGGCGAGGCGGGCGTGCCGTTCTTTAGCATCTCGGGTTCTGACTTTGTCGAGATGTTCGTGGGCGTCGGCGCCAGCCGCCTGCGCGACCTCTTTAAGGAGGCCAAGTCCCAGGCCCCGTCGATCATCTTCATCGATGAGATCGATGCCGTGGGACGTCAGCGCGGAGCTGGCTTGGGCGGCGGTCACGACGAGCGCGAGCAGACGCTCAACCAGCTGCTGGTCGAGATGGACGGCTTTGAGGAAAGCGAGTCGGTCATCCTGATCGCCGCCACCAACCGCCCCGACATTCTGGATCCGGCGCTGCTGCGTCCCGGTCGTTTTGACCGTCAGGTTACGGTCGACCGTCCGGATGTGAAGGGCCGCGAGCAGATCTTGCGCGTGCATGCCGAGAACAAGCCGATGGACGAGGACGTTAAGTTTGAGAAGCTCGCCCAGATGACCGTTGGCTTCACTGGTGCCGATCTGGCAAATCTGCTCAACGAGTCTGCGCTGTTGGCTGCCCGCCGCCATCGTTCCGTGATCTCGATGGACGAGGTCGAGGAATCGATGGAGCGCGTGATTGCCGGACCGCAACGCAAGGGTCGCGTGATGACCGAGGCCGAGCGCACCACGATTGCCTACCACGAGAGCGGTCACGCTTTGGTGGGCCACATCCTGGAGCACTCCGATCCGGTTCATAAGATCTCGATCGTCAGCCGCGGTCAGGCCCTGGGCTACACGCTGCAGCTTCCGCAGGAGGACCACTTCCTTAAGACCAAGAACGAGATGCTCGACGAGCTTGCCGTGTTCTTGGGCGGTCGCGTTGCCGAGGAGCTCATGTGCGATGACATCACGTCGGGCGCGAGCAACGACCTGGAGCGTGCGACCAAGATGGCGCGCGAGATGGTTACGCGTTTGGGCATGAGCGAGGAGCTGGGCACGCAAGTGTTTGGCGAGGCGCAGCATCAGGTGTTCCTTGGTCGCGATTACGCCGATCACCAGGATTACTCCGAGGAGACGGCACGCCGCATCGATATCGAGGTTCAGCGCATCATGCGCGAAGCCCATCGTCGTGCGGTCGAGATTTTGGATGCCCGTCGCGATCAGCTCGATCTGATGGCGAAGGTGCTGCTTGAGCGCGAGACCGTCGAAGGCGACGCCGTGAACGCCCTGCTCGACAACGAGTGGAATGCCTACCTTGAGCGCGAGGGCGATATCCTGGCGGCCAAGGAGGAGCGCAATGCCAAGGCGGCCGGCATGCCGACCAAGAAGCGCGCGCCTCGCATGAGCGAGGAGGAGCTGGCGGCTGATGCCGCGGCCTTTGCGCAGGCGGCCATGCAGGAGGATGCCGAAGCCGCATCCGATGATGCTGACGATGACCATGCCGTCGTCGGTGCCGATGCCGACACCGACGCCGACAAATAGTCTCTGTGGCAAAAGCCTCCGCGGGGAAACCTGCGGAGGCTTTTTCTTTTCAAGACTTTAGTCCGCTGGCCGCGCAGCGGCCAGCTTTAAACCACCCGCTACGCGGGTGGAGACAAACG
>UQVD01000099.1 GCA_900544385.1 uncultured Collinsella sp. | reverse complement strand
GCGTCGTTGGAGTCGTAGAGGCAACCCGGGCGGCAGGAGTCGCCGAGCGAAATCGTCACGTCGTACTCGTGGCAGATTTCGAGCAACTCGTCGTAGAACTCATAGAACGGGTTCTCGTTACCGGTGACCTCCATCCAGCCAAACAGCAGTGAACCGCCGCGGCTCACGATGTTCATCAGGCGGCCGGTCTCCTTAAAAGTCTTGGTGACCGACTTGTTGATGCCGCAGTGGATGGTCATAAAGTCCACGCCGTCCTCGGCGTGCGCGCGCACGACCTCGAACAGGTCGTCCTTGGTGAGCTTGACCAGCGGCTTTTCCATGTAGCCGATGGCGTCGTACATGGGGACGGTGCCCACCATGAGCGGCGTCTCGTCGATGAGCTGCTGGCGGAACTGGCGCGTCTTGCCCGAGTTGGAGAGGTCCATGATGGCGTCGGCGCCAAAGTCCTCGGCGATCTTGACCTTCTTCCACTCCTCGGCGGCATCGGCCTTGTCGCCCGAGATGCCCAGGTTGACGTTGACCTTGGTGGAAAGGCCCTCGCCGACACCAAAGGCGCGCATGCCCTTTTTGATATGCACGATGTTGGCGGGGATGGCGATGCGGCCGTCGGCCACGCGCTCACGGATGTACTCGGGGTCGCGATGCTCGCGCTCGGCGACTTCTTTCATCTGCGGTGTGATTTGCCCGGCGCGGGCGAAGTCGATTTGCGTGACGAGCTTGGGCTCGGTCTGTGTGCTCATTGGCACGGCTCCCTTCGTTGGCATTACCCATATCAGGTTTGCGGGTCAGGGCGGGCGCGCCCAATCTCAGCCTGCCGTCTTGTCCTGCAAGCTCCCCGTTTATGTAATGGGCTCAAGTATAGCTCGAATGGGTACGATTGGCCTAACGAGCGTGCCTGTGGGGAGGCGTACATGGAAGACAAGCATCTATATCGAGAGACACAATGGGATGTATCGGCCGAGGAAAGCCGTGCGCACCATGGGTTGGTCGCGATTGGTTTTGCGGTGCTTGCCGTGCTGGTGATTGCCTTTTGTATCTGGACGTTTGGTGGTCGCGGCGGCGCTGCATGGGAGTTCGAGGCCGACGATGCCCTGCCGATCATGACAGTGAAGGTTACGGGCGGCAATACCGTTGCCGCGCCGGGCGACTATTGGTATCCGCGCGACGAGTTTGTGCAGCTGCAGCTGAGCGGCGGGTCTATTCCGGGCGAAGAAATCGAACGCGTGACGTTTGATGCGACGCTCAAAACGCTGACGGTGAAGCTTAAAGATCAAGGGGACGTGCCCACGACCATGGACATTGCGCTGACGGAATGGCGCTTGGAGCCCCCGGCGGGCGCTGCGGTATCCGAGGTGGAGCACGTTAAGATTACCTACCAAGATGGCTCGACGAGCGAGATTGCAAAGGCCGATGGCTTGGCGGAGTAACGGGGTGATTGGAAACGGCGGGCCTATTGTGCCTGCGCGTTCATGAAAACCAGGGTGTTTTTGTCTGAAAGTTCGGGGATGTGCCGATAGCCGATGTTGAATGCGGTAAGTTCGCTTGCATCCTCGAGCTTGTTTTCTGCCATCCACCGCACCATGGAGCCGCGCGCCTTTTTGCTGGCGGTCGACCGTTGGATGGGCTTCCCGTTGCGGATACCCTCGCCAAAGAGGCATGTGACGGCCGTGGCGTCGCCCGCGAGGTGGGGCAGAACGGCTTTGGCATACTCTACGCTGGCGAGGTTGACGATCGTGGTGTTTGAGCCTGCCGGGGCGATAGCCCGCGCGAGCTTGTCGCTCCAAAACGCGTAGAGGTCTCGGGCATCGTCAACGGCGAGCTTCGCGCCCATCTCCAGCCGATACGGTTCGACGGCATGAAAGGGGCGAACGCACCCGTAGAGGCCGGAGAGGATCCACAGATGGTCTTGCAGCCATGCGAGCTGCGCGGAATCCATCACATCGGGTGCCATGCTCTGGTATTGAATGCCGTGATAGGACATGACGGCAGGGGAGAGGTGACGGGCGAGTGCGGGATTGTCGAGATCGCCGCTTTTCAGGATGGGCCCGAACTCATGCAGGGTGTTGAGGCAAGGCCCCAGCAGTTTGTCACTCACGTTCCACAGCGCCTGCAGGCCGCCGCTGCCTTCATTCCGCTCGATATCTAGCAGTGCGCGGTGGAGGCGAGCCGTCTCGCGCACAAAGGGTGGGATGCCCAGGACTTCAAAAGCATCTTGGGCCGCGCGCATCTGCTTGGCGGGCGAAATGATGACCTGCAGCATGGACTCTCCTCTGCCAAAAAGGAAGTTGCGGTGGAATACGGTCTGTTTTGGCCGTTTATGGGCCAGTTTAGTCCGTATTTCACCGCAACTGATGAAGGGTTGGTTAGGCTCGCTCGATGAAGGCCTTGTAGCCGCGATAGGCCTCGTAGATATCGGCCTTGTTGGCGACCTCCCACAGGGCGTGCATGGACAGGACGGCAACGCCGGAGTCGATGACGTTCATACCGTACTTGGCCATGATGTAGGCGATGGTGCCGCCGCCACCAGCGTTGACGCGGCCGAGCTCGCAGGTCTGGAAGTCCACGCCGGCCTCGTCCATGATGTCGCGGACGAGGGCCACGTATTCGGCGTCGGCGTCGTTAGAGCCGCCCTTGCCGCGGCTGCCCGTGTACTTGTTAAAGCACAGGCCGCGACCCATAAAGGCGGCGTTCTTGGTCTCGAACTTGCCGGCATAGCCCGGGTCGAAGCCGGCGGACACATCAGAGGAGAGCATGCGGCTGCGGGTGAGCGCGCGGCGCAGGGCCAGCGGGCTGTCTTCGCCGGCGAGCGTCATGATCTCGGCGACGGTGTTCTCGAAGAAGCGGCTCGTCATGCCGGTGGCACCCACGGAGCCGATCTCCTCCTTGTCGACGATGAGCGTGATGCTCGTACGCTCGACATTGGCCACATTGATCTGGGCGAGCATGGAGGGATAGGCGCAGACGCGGTCGTCGTGGCCATAGCCCAGAATCATGGAGCGGTCGAGGCCCATGTCGCGGGCGGGGCCGGCGGGCACGACCTCGATTTCGGCGGAGAGGAAGTCCTCCTCCTCGACGTCGTACTGCTCCTTGAGGATGTCCAGGAACATTTGCTTGACGGGCTCCTTGGGGGCGTCCTTGTCGTCCTCATCGAACTTGACGGGGCGGCCGCCCACGATCACGTCGAGGATCTCGGCGTCGACGGCGTCCTTGGCGGGCTTGGACATCTGCTCGCTCGAGAGGTGAATCAGCAGGTCGGAGATGGTAAAGACCGGGTCGTCGGCCTTGTCGCCGATATTGATGTCGACGGTGGTGCCGTCCTTTTTGCAGATGACGCCCACGAGTGCAAGCGGGGAGGCCACCCAGTGGTAGCTCTTGACGCCACCGTAGTAGTGCGTGTCGAGGTAGGCCATGTCGCCGGCCTCGAAGGCGGGGTTCTGCTTAAGGTCTAGGCGCGGCGAGTCCACGTGGGCGCCCAGGATGTTAAAGCCCTGCTCGAGCGGGGCGTTGCCCAGGTTGACGAGCATGAGGTCCTTGCCGTGATTGGCGGCGTACACCTTGTCGCCTGCCTTGAGCTCGCGGCCTTCGGCGATCACGGTCTCCAGGTCGACGTATCCCGCCTCCTCGGCCATCTTGATGCCGGTCTTGACGCACAGGCGCTCGGTCTTGTTCTCGCTCAAAAACTGCTTATAGCCGCGGCAAAGCTCCTCGAGCTCCTCGACTTGCTGTGGCGTGTACTTTTTCCATGCGCAGGGACGCTCCATGACGCAGGCTCCTTTCGGATCGATCGTGCTGGTTGATGTACCGTGAGCCATCGTATCACGCGCGGGCTCACGGTGGCGGGGAGCTTGATGTGAGGTGGCCGCGGGGCGGGGAGCGTGTAAACTGGAGTGAGCAAACCGTGCCCAGCCCAAAGCGAGGTATTTAATATGTCTGACAAGCGCCGCACTTTTGCCGTTATCGACGGCAACTCGCTCATGCATCGCGCCTTCCACGCCGTGCCGCCGACTATGAACGCGCCGGACGGTCGCCCCACCAACGCGATCTTCGGCTTCCTGAACATGTTTCTTAAGATGATCGATGCCTTTAACCCCGACGGCGTGGTCGTGGCGTTTGATAAGGGCAAGCCGCGCGTGCGCATGGAGATGCTGCCGCAGTATAAGGCGCAGCGCCCGCCCATGGACCCCGATCTGCATGCGCAGTTCCCTATGATCAAGGAGCTGCTCGGTGCGCTCAACGTGCCGATTCTGCAGTCTGAGGGCTGGGAAGGCGACGATATCCTGGGAACCATGGCGCGCCTGGGTGAGGAGGCCGGCTGCGACATGCTGCTGGTGACCGGTGATCGCGATATGTATCAGCTCGTGACCGAGCACGTCAACGTGGTCTCGACCCGCAAGGGCCTGTCCGACGTGGCGATCATGACGCCCGAGAGCGTGGACGATCTGTATCACGGCATCACGCCGGCGCTCGTGCCCGACTTTTATGGTCTGAAGGGCGACACGTCCGATAACATCCCCGGCGTGCCGGGCATCGGCCCCAAAAAGGCGAGCGCGCTCATTGCGCAGTACGGTAGCCTGGACGAGGTCATCGCGCATGCCGACGAGGTCAAGGGCAAGATGGGCGAAAACCTGCGCGCACACATCGACGATGCCCTGCTGAGCCGCAAGGTCGCGACCATCCGCACCGATGCGCCCGTTGAACTCGATTTTGAGGCGACGTCCTTCCCGGCGTATTCTGCCGATGAGGTTTCCTCGGCACTGGGTACGCTCGGCATCACCGCCATGCAGAACCGTTTCTTGGCGCTGATCGGTGACGAGGGTGGCGCTGCTGCCGCTGCTAGAACGTTTGAGATGCCCACGATTGAGCGCACCGTTGCCGGCGATGCCGAGGCGCTTGCTGCCGTGGCGTCCGAGGTTTCGCGTGCGATCGAGGCGGGCGAGTGGGTCGCCGCCGTGGTGGACGACGATAAGGAAGAGGGCGCGCTCTTTGGACTGACGCGCACGCTGTGGTTGGCGACGTCCAAGGGCCTGTTCGCGCTCGAGGAGGGCGACGGCGCCTCCACTGCCGTAGTCGATGGCTTCAACTTCGCTCACGGTGTGATCGCCGGCGTGCTTGCGCGCCTGTTTATGGAGGGCCGCGTGGCGAGCCCGGATACGAAGGCGCTGCTGCACGAGCTTTCGCCCATCGATTCTTCTGAGCCCGAGCTCATGGATCCGCTCGCTGCCGATTCCACGCGTATCTTCGATACCGTGGTCGCTGCCTATCTGCTGGATTCCGATCGCTCCGAGTTCGATGAGGCATATCTTGCCGATACGTATCTGCAGATGACGTTGCCTGCGGCGCGCGGCGCAGAGGGTGCTGGTGAGGACGCTCCAGCGCCTGCCGCCCGTACTGCGGCTCTGACGCTGGCGCTCGTGACGCCGTTGCGCGAGTGCATGGCCCGTGAGAATGCCGCCAACGTGTTCGATGGCATCGAGATGCCGCTCGTGCCGGTGCTTGCCAAGATGGAGCGCGCGGGAATGCTCGTGGATCCCGACCGCCTGCGTAATCTGTCCGAGGGCCTGGCGACCCAGATCACCGAGGTCGAGCGCAGCATTCGCGACCTGGCGGGTGACGAGACCTTTAATATTGGCAGTCCCATGCAGCTGTCGCATGTGCTCTTTGATGTGATGGGGCTTCCGACCAAGGGCCTCAAGAAGACTAAGCGCGGCTACTATTCGACCAACGCCAAGGTGTTGAGCGACCTTGCCCGCGACCACGAAATCGTGCGTCTGATCTTGGATTGGCGTGAAAAGTCCAAAATCAAGTCCACCTATCTGGATACGCTGGGCCCGCTGCGCCGTGGTGACGGTCGCGTGCACACCACGTACAACCAGACCATCACGGCAACGGGGCGTCTGTCCTCGAGCGACCCGAACCTGCAGAACATCCCGACGCGCTCGGAGCTGGGTCGTACCGTCAAGACGGCGTTTTCGGCAGGCGAGGGAAGCGTCTTTTTGGCGGTGGACTACTCGCAGATAGAGCTGCGTCTGCTGGCACATCTCTCGGGTGACGAGCACTTGGTGCGCGCCTTTAACGAGGGCGAGGACTTCCATGCCGAGACGGCGGCGCGCGTATTTGGTGTGCCGGTGTCCGAGGTAACGCCCGACCTGCGCAGTCGCGCCAAGGCCGTGAACTTTGGCATCGTGTACGGCCAGCAGGCCTATGGTCTGTCACAGTCGCTGCATATCTCGATGGCCGAGGCGCGTGACATGATCGACCGCTACTACGAGGCCTACCCGGGCGTGCGTACATTCCTCGACAACGTGGTGGCGCGCGCCAAGCAGACGGGCTACGCCGAGACCATGTACGGCCGCCGTCGTCATATTCCGGAGCTCAAGGCCAAAAACCCGCAACTCCGCGGTTTTGGCGAGCGCACGGCCATGAACCACCCCATGCAGGGCACCGCCGCCGACATCATCAAGATCGCCATGGCCCGCGTAAGCCGCCGCCTGGAAGAAGAGGGCTTTGCCGCCCACATGATTCTGCAGGTACACGACGAACTGGACTTTGAGTGCCCCGTCGACGAAGTCGAGTGCCTAACCACCATGGTCCGCGACGTCATGGAACACGTAGTAGACCTCCGCGTCCCCCTAATCGCCGAAGCCAGCACCGGCATAACTTGGGCCGACGCCAAATAAAGACGTATCAACAACCCCAAAGTAACCAAAAGCAGAAGGGGCCTCCTGCCAACAAGGAGGCCCCTTCATTCCAAAAAATCAGCCAAGTATTTAGGCGCCAAGACGCCATCCATGCGGCAAGCAAGTCACCCAAGGACCTGGCCGGGCGAGGCGG
>UQVD01000098.1 GCA_900544385.1 uncultured Collinsella sp. | reverse complement strand
AATGTCAATCCTGGTCTAACAGAGCCTTTTTTAATCCCCGTCCCAGAAAAATCATCGACGAACGCACTACTTTGCGCTGGTAAGAACACCGGTGGTGTCGAAGGCCGGGGTGAAGCTCTCGTCTACCGCGCCGCCCTCTTGCCAGAACATCGTCGTAAAACCCAGGTCGTCGGCATGGTCGAGCACCTGCTCGTACTCCTCGCGCGTCACGGCACGCGCCAGGTCGCCGCCCTGCTCGCGCATAAGTGCATTGGGCGTGTACTGGTTCATGACCGAGATCGGCACATCGCCCACCGTCTGCCACACCAGGTCCAGCACGCGACACGAATCGTCTGCATGTCCCGGCAGTACCAGATGGCGCACAATCATGCCGCGCTTCATGAGCCCGCCCTCATCCACCATCTCTCCCCCGCGGCGCTCGATCTCGCGCGCCATCTGAGCCAGGCCTGACACGGCCACACGTGGGTAGTCCTTTATATGAGAGAGCGACTGCGCAAGCCCGGCATTGGCATATTTAAAGTCGGTAAGCCACACATCGACCAGGTCGCCCAGCGCCGCCACGGCACTCGCGCGCTCGTAACCACTCGTGTTGTAGACGATCGGGATAACCAGTCCGCGCGCCCGTGCCGCGGCAATCACGGCAGGCAACAGGTGCGCATAGTGCGTCGCCGTCACCAAATTGATGTTGTTGGCACCCTGGTCCTGCAGTTCCAGCATAATCTCGACCAGGCGCTCAGGCGAAATCTCAAGGCCAAAATTGCCGGTCGAGATCTCGTGGTTCTGGCAGTAGATACATTTAAGCGAGCAACCGCTAAAGAAGATCGCGCCCGAACCGGCCTCGCCCGAGATAGGCGGCTCCTCCCACATATGAAGCGCGGCGCGGGCCACCTTGAGCGTGTCGTTAGCACCGCAGACGCCGTGCGCGCCCTCATCGCGCGCCGCACCGCAACGGCGCGGACACAAATGGCAGGCGGGCGAAAAAAGTTCGGTCAACGACGTCGGCATAAAAACATGCTCCAAAACAACGATTCAGCAGCTCAAACGTAAAGGGCCAGACCGGGTAGACGGCTCCGTCCCTAAGGCGCCGTAATCGTCCGACACGATTTTTGTAATGTCAAGACTGGAATCGATAAAGTGCCGCTTTATGATGTAGTTATTCCGCCCCCCGCGGAGCAACTGGGTGAACCGTCGCGTTTATTTAGGGAGCCCACACAGTCGTGCCTAGTACAGGTATCCTTCGTTGTTAAGGACGCTGGAACAGTCGATGAGGGCACCCACCTGTTTTAGGTGGGTTCATTTTCGTAACGTGGGGGGTGGTTTTCTTTTGCCGAAAATCACCATACAGTCCATATGGATCCCCGCCGGCATCCCGACAAGCCATCGACAACATTCCAATATCTGGTATGCGCGTGATAATCGCACGGTGCAAACCTCCGCACCCCCCTCGGTCGAGTATCATGGGACAGCTATGCCATTTCCGCGTAGCAACCTTTGACCTTTTCCTTCGACGCTTGGCGGTTTTTAGATTCATGGCTTCATCCCCGAGCTACATACCGTACCTATGCGTGGCAGCGGCGGCTTTTATCACGACCTTCCTCGCGGTGCCCCTGGTCAAGCGCTTGGCAATTAAGCTCGATGCCGTCGACTATCCTTCTAAGCGCCGCATCAACACCAAGCCCATCCCGCGTTTGGGCGGAACGGCGGTGTTTTTGGGCCTGGTCGTTGCCTGCATTGTGCAAATCCTAGGCACCTGGTACCTAGGCTGGCCACCCGTCCTGGTGCCGCACCCGCGCCTTCACATTAGCTATCCCATGCTGGCGCTCTCCTTTACCGTCATCTTTGCGACCGGCGCTATCGACGACGTCTTCCAGCTCACGCCCAAGCAAAAGCTGGCCGGACAGGTCCTCGCCGCGCTTATCGCCTGCATGGGCGGCCTAAAAATCGGCGTCATCGTCAACCCGTTTGCTCCCGGCGAGATCATGCTCGGATGGCTCGCCTACCCCATCACCGTAATCTATCTGGTGGCATTCACCAACATCATTAACCTCATCGACGGCCTCGACGGCTTGGCCACGGGCATCTGCGGCATCGCCTCGTTCACCATGTTTTCGATGGCCGTTCTCTCGGGCCGCATCGACGCCGCCGCGCTCTCCATTGCGCTCTTTGGCGCCTGTCTGGCCTTTTTGCGCTACAACTTCAACCCCGCAAGCATCTTCTTGGGCGACTCGGGGTCGCTGCTTCTGGGCTTTGCGCTGGGCTCCATCTCGCTGCTCAACGTGAGCCGCACCGCCGCACTCACCTCGCTTATCATCCCGCTCATCGTTGCCGGCGTGCCTATCATCGACACGTTTAGCGCCATCGTGCGCCGCAAGCGCGCCCACATTAGCATCGGGCAGGCCGACAAGGGCCACATCCACCACCGCCTGATCCAAGAAGGCTACAACCAAAAACAGGCTGTGCTGCTCATCTATGCCTGGTGCATTATGCTTTCGGCCGGCGCCGCCGCCATCAATCAGGTCGAGGTGCCCATGCGCGTGCTCATCTTTACCGTGCTTGCCATTGGCTCGGCGGCCTTTGCCAAGCACCTGCACCTGTTTGAACCCGTGCTGCGCCACCATTACAACAAGCGCACGCACGAGGACGAACTGGTCACCCCCGACGACCCCGCCTTTAAGCAGGAGGAGCAGGCAGCCGAGGAGCGCAAAGAAGAGCGCCACCACAAGCTCTAGGGCAAGCTGCCGAGGATGTGCCAAGGCGTTGGCAGCCGTTCGCGCGAACGCCGCGGCGGACTTGAAAGCCGGCCCCTGGCAGTCCCTCACCCACTCACGCCCACCCCTCTCAATAAACACGCTATCATCAAAACCTGCGAACGAACGTTAGGAGCAATCATGCCAAACGAGAACAGCTACGAAGTCGCGCTGCAAAAGAGCAACGCCATTCGCGAGGGCTTGGCCAATACGCCCGAGAAGTTCACCATGCTTACCGGCGACCGCCCCACCGGCCGTCTGCACCTGGGTCACTACTTTGGCACCCTCAAGGGCCGCGTGGAGCTGCAGAACATGGGCGCCAGGACCAACGTACTCATCGCCGACTACCAGGTCATCACCGACCGCGACACCACCGAGCACATCCAGGACAACGTGTACAACATGGTCATGGACTACCTTGCCTGCGGCATCGACCCCGACAAGACCATGATCTACGCGCACTCCGCCGTGCCCGCCGCCAACCAGCTCATGCTGCCGTTCCTGTCGCTGGTGTCCGAGGCCGAGCTGGCGCGCAACCCCACGGTCAAGGCCGAGATGGAGGCCTCGGGCCACGAGCTTACCGGCCTTCTGCTCACCTACCCGGTGCACCAGGCCTGCGACATTCTGTTCTGCAAGGGCAACGTCGTGCCCGTCGGTCGCGACCAGCTGCCGCACATCGAGCTCACCCGCACCATCGCCCGCCGCTTTAACAACCGCTACGGCAAGGTATTTCCCGAGGTCGACGCATTGCTGTCCGAGACCCCGCTGCTTCCCGGCCTTGACGGTCGCAAGATGAGCAAGAGCTACGGCAACGCCATCAACATCTCGATGACCGCTGAGGAGACGGCCAAGCGCATCAAGAAAAGCCAGACCGACTCTGAGCGCATGATCACGTTCGATCCCGAGAACCGCCCCGGCGTGTCTGGCCTGCTTTCGACAGCCGCCATCTGCACCGGTCGCTCCGAGGTCGAGATTGCCGAGGAGATCGGCATGGGCGGCTCCGGCCAGCTCAAGAAGTACGTGACCGAGGTCGTCAACGAGTACTTCGCACCTATCCGCGAGCGTCGCCAGCGCTACGAGAACGATCTGGATTACGTGAAGGACGTGCTGCACGAGGGCAACCGTCGCGCCAACGAGATCGCCGAGCAGACCCTGGCAGAGGTTCAGGACGCCATGGGCATGGTGTACTAGACCGATTTGCTGGCTTGAGTTTTCGATTGCTTTAGGGCGGGCGCTACGGCGTCCGCCTTTTTTGGAGCCGGACCGCTTCGGCTCCGTCCATCGCACCCCCTCGACAAACAGGAACAGGCCCGCCGGCAGCTAGTTGCCAGCGGGCCTGTTCCCGAAGTACACCGTTGAATCGCACAGAGGGGAGGAATGCGAATCAAACTCAACAGGGCAGGCTTTTTCATCGCCTATTGCCTGCTCCGTTGCTGAAACCAATATAGTTCACCGTGGTTTACTTTCTGACGGCAAAGTACGCCACCACACCTTCTCCATAAGTTAGCTCTGGTAAACCTACAGCGTAAAACCACCACAAAGGGGACAGGCGCCTTTGTGGTGGTTTTCGCCACGGCAGAACCGCTAGAGCCCGGCAGGCCAGCGACAGGCGGCCAAGTCGACGTGCATGTCGTCCTTAAACGCCACACCCTCCCCTAGCAAAAGCTCACGTTGAGCATCGGGACCGCCAAAAGCGAAGCCCTCGCATATGCGCCCGTCGGCAAACACCACGCGGTGACAGGGAATCTCGCCGGGGCGCGGATTACTATGCAGGGCATACCCCACGTACCGCGCACTTCGTGGACGACCGGCAAGCAGCGCCACCTGGCCATACGTGGCGACCATCCCCTCGGGGATCTGCTCGACCACCTCGTACACCCGTTCAAAAAAGCCCTCAGACGCCATTGCTCGCTCCCTTCCACCCGGAAAAGCATAAACCACCACAACGGTGCCTGTCCCCTTTGTGGTGGTTTATGGCAGATCGGTTAGTTGGCGGGCTGGAAGAAGGCTACGGCGACGGCGCCGGGGCCTACGTGGGTGCCGATGGTGGCGCCGATGGTGTGAACGGGCAACTCGCCCTCGGTGTGGCCAGCCCACAGTGCCGCGCTGTCCTCGACATACTTCTTGAGCACCGCATCCGAAAGGCCCGTATAGCCGAGCGCCAGCGGCATGGAGAAGTCGACGCCGCCCGCCTGCTCGACCTTCTGGTTCAACAGGTTTCGACCGTTTTTGGAACCGCGCGCCTTGCCCAGCTGCACGATGAGGCCGTCCTCGGCGGCCACGACCGGCTTCACGTTGAGCAGCGTACCCACGGCGCCGGCCGCAGCAGACAGACGACCGCCACGCACCAGATACTCCAGCGTCTCGAGCAGGCCGATAACCACCACGCGGTCGCGCACGGCCTCGACCGCTGCCGCGATCTGGGCCGCACTACGGCCCTCATCAACCAGGCGCAGCGCATACTCGACCAGCACGCGCTCTCCCAAGGTCACGTTATTGCTGTCCACGACGAACACGTCGCCGCCCGGCGCCTCGGCAAGTGCGGTACGGGCGCTCTGATTGGTGCCCGAAAGCTTGGCGCCCACGGTAATAATCACGGCCTCGTCGCCGGCCTCACGCGCCTCGGCAATCGCCTGCGAAAACGCGTACGGGTTGACCTGGCCGGTCTTGGGCAGCTCATCGCGCTCCACGAGCATCTCGTAAAAGCGCTGGTGATCGATGTCGACGCCATCCATGTACACATCGGTGCCAAAGGTGACGGACAGCGGCAGAACACGCAGAGCGGGGTGCTCCGCCGGCGACATATCGCTTGCGGAATCGGTAATAATGCGGACGGACATAACAAATCCTTTCTTGCGCAGGTCTCGCGCGGGGAATTTAGACAGCATTGCCCCGGCACGGTATACGCGCTCAAACGGGACTATGCAGTTGTTAATGGGAAGCAAATGCCTTGGCGGCCTTAGATCTCGCGCAGGGTGTTGAGAATCGTACGCAGCGACGCATACATCTGCTCGCGCTGCTCCACGCCCATGGCCTTACCGGTGGTGTCGAGCACGTCGTGGATGATACGGTCGGCCTCGTTCATGCTCTCGCCACCCAGCGTGGTCAGGCGAACCGGTGCGCGGTACTTGACGGCAGCATCGCCCGAGTCATCAACCTCGACAAAGCCGCCCTCCTCCAGGTGCGCCAGCGTGCGCGAAACGGCAGCGCGCGTCACGCCGGCCACGCGAGCCAGATCGGCGCCGGTCATGCCGTCCTTGCTGCGCTCCAGGTAGTACAGGCACATAACGTCGGAGCCCTTGAGGCCCAGCCTTGCGCCCTCAGACGTCTTAATGCGCTGGATCTCCTTGTACAGCCCGCTAATCAGTCCGACAAAATCCTCGAAACGTGTCTCGTCGTTCTGCTGCATGGGAGACGACCGCCTTTCGCTTGCATGATGCTAACGGGTAAACATCTTAGCCGTACTCAGCGACTGCCGCCTCCACGCGACCCAATTGTTAACCCATCAACATAAAAACCACCACAAAGGGGACAGGCACCTTTGTGGTGGTCTGGGGCATCAATAGGTTCTAGGCGCCGCTACAGCTCCACGCAGGGATTGTCGCGGGTCACAAGCGTCTTAACGACAACCGTCGCTCCCAGATAGCGCTCGAGCAGCTCGGCCAAGCGATCGATGGCGGCCTGGCAATCCCCCATCCGCTCGGGCTCCACGCACTCAATCGCCAGAAATGCGTCCGCCGAATCGTCGGACAGCGCCGTGCGAACGCCATCGCGCCAGTTCCAGCAACGGCACACGGCGCCCGCATCATCGATATAAGCAAGCTCACCGGGCAGCGTCGGATCATCCGCCTCCTCGCCAAGTGGCAAGAACGCGTCGCCGCCGTCGGTCACCTTCAAGCGAAGGTCTCCCTCAATCGCATGCAGATCCTCGCCTCCCACGGGCAGCGCATAGGTCAACGACACCGTGTTGTAAATATCCACCGCCGGTGTGATATGACCGACCGGCTTGCCCTTGAGCACGCGCTTGAGCAAGTTCTCGATCGAGCAGCGGGCGCCCTTTTTAGTCTCTGTCTCTTATACACATCTGACGCTGCCGACGATATGCAGTGTGTAGAT
>UQVD01000097.1 GCA_900544385.1 uncultured Collinsella sp. | reverse complement strand
AGCCTGATGGGCGAGGCCGAGCTCGCGCTCGCCGACGCCTCCGAGGCCGCTCAGACCGCTGTTGATGCCGCCCTTGCTGCCGAGGATTACCCGGCCGCATTTGCCGCCCTTGCAGCTCTGCGTGCCCCCATCGACCGCTTCTTCGACGAGGTTATGGTCATGGACAAGGACGAGCAGCTCCGCGATAATCGCCTTAAGCTGCTCAACCGCTTCGAGGCCGTTTTCTCCGGCATCGCCAACATCGGTGAGCTTGCCCGCAAAAAGTAAGCCAGCCTGCGCGTAAGCGCAAAAGGAGCCCCGCATGGATTGCCCGGTCGCCGTTCGTCCCACCGTTATCGTTATCTCCGACTCTCTCGGCGATACCGCTTGTGAGGTGGTGCTTGCGGCGTCCGGGCAATTTGATGAAGGGGCTTTTCGCGTTTTGCGCCTGCCCAAGGTGGCCTCCGTGGAGCAGGTCAAGTCATTTGTGGGGCCGCGCGTCGATGCCGACCATCGCGATATCGCCGTGTTCCACACCATTGTCGATCCGGCCCTTCGTGCTCGTGTGCTCGACTACTTGGGCATGCTGCACATTCGCTCGGTCGACCTGATCGGTCCGACGCTCGCCGTGCTGTCGTCGCTCGTCGGCGTGCCGCCCAAGGGCGTTGCGGGCGTGATTCACAAGACCGATGACCGCTATTTCCATCGTATCGAGGCCATGGAGTATTTCGTTGAGCACGATGACGGGCGCGGTTGCGACGATCTGTCGGGTGCCGATATCGTGCTACTGGGCGTATCGCGCACGTCCAAGACGCCGCTGTCGATGTATTTGGCCTATCAAGGTTACAAGGTTGCCAATGTTCCGTTGGCCCATGGCATGGAGCCGCCGAAGTCGATTTACGAGGTCGACCCGATGCGCCTGTTCGGCCTGATTTCGACCGTCGATGTGATTTCCGAAATTCGCGATAGCCGCTTGGGCGATGACTACGCCCGTGCCGTTGCCGGCTCCTATGCCGAGCCCGAGAGCGTGCGCAGCGAGCTCGAGGAAGCTCGTGCCCTCATGAAGCGCCTAGGCTGCTTTGTGGTGCGTACCGACGGCAAGGCCATCGAGGAAAGCGCTGCCGAGATCATTAGCCACTTGGAGGAAATCCAAGAAGCTCGCGCCCGCCGAGCCACCCGCCGCGCCTAATAGTAGTAGCATTTTGATAAAGCGATTTAGCAAAAACATCGCATCTGACCTGCTTTTTTATTGTGTTGGTATCTTCATAAGGTAACCAACTTTACCTACCGTTTACCGCCAGTTTTAGCACGTTTACCAAACCGCGTATCCTCTGCTCAAGCCCGTTCAAATCCGGCCGTATAGTTCCCTCACGGCCCGCATCCGGCGGGTCGATTCGTTACCACGGTCGTGCGCGTAAGCGCATGGAAGGGGAAGTATCGTGAGCGATTGCAAGAGGGTTTACCGTTTTGGAACCGACGCCCAGGGCACCTGTGTCACTGAGGGCGACAAGTCCATGAACTTCGTGCTTGGCGGCAAGGGCGCAAACCTTGCCGAGATGAGCCGCATCGGCCTGCCGGTTCCCGGTGGCTTTACCATTACCTGCCAGACTTGCGTCGAGTACTCCGGTGCCGGCAACGTCTGGCCCGAAGGCGCACTCGATGAGATCGTTGCCGCCGAGGCCGACCTCGAGGCCCGCTGTGGCAAGAAGCTCGGTGACGACAATGATCCGCTGCTCGTGTCGGTTCGCTCGGGCGCTCCATTTTCCATGCCCGGTATGATGGACACGGTCCTCAACTTGGGCCTCAACGACGACTCCGTTCAGGGGCTCATCGCCCAGACGCAAAATCCGCGTTTTGCCTGGGATAGCTACCGCCGCTTTATCCAGATGTTCTCCAACGTCGTTATGGGTGTTGATGCCGACCTGTTCGAGAACGCCCTGACCCAGGCCCGCCTGGTCGCCGGTGTTCGCGTCGATTCCGAGCTTTCGGCCGAGGACCTTCAGGAGCTTGTCGAGACCTTCAAGGGCATCTTCTCTGATAACGTCGAGGCCGCCCTGTATCCCGAGCTCGAGGTCACCGGCGGCAAGCCCGTCTTCCCGCATGATCCGGAGCTCCAGTTGCGCCTTGCCATCCAGGCCGTCTTTGGCAGCTGGATGAACGAGCGCGCCTGCATCTACCGCAAACAGCACGGCATCTCCGACGAGCTCGGTACTGCCGTCAACGTCCAGGCTATGGCTTTTGGCAACAAGGGTGAGACCTCCGCGACCGGCGTCGCCTTTACGCGCAACCCGGCCGACGGCACTAAGGAGTTCTACGGCGACTTTCTGGTCAACGCCCAGGGCGAGGATGTCGTCGCCGGCATCCGCAATACCGAGCCCATCGCCGACCTCAAGACCACCCCGGGCCTCGAGTCCGCAGGCGAGGAGCTCGAGCGCGTGTTCCTGACGCTCGAGGATCACTATCGCGACATGTGCGACATCGAGTTCACCATCGAGCAGGGTAAGCTCTGGATGCTCCAGACTCGCGTGGGCAAGCGCACTGCCACCGCCGCCCTGCGCATCGCCATCGAAATGGTCGAGGAGGGCCTGATCACTCGCGAGGAGGCCGTGAGCCGCATCGATCCCGCGCAGCTCGACCAGCTTCTGCACCCGCAGTTTGACGCCTCCAAGAAGTACGAGGCGCTGGCCAGCGGTCTTAACGCCAGCCCCGGTGCCGCCGTGGGCGAGGTCGTGTTCTCGAGCGATGACGCCGTCGCGCGCGCCAACGAGGGTCACAAGGTCATTCTGGTTCGTTGGGAGACCAACCCCGATGACCTGAAGGGCATGGTCGCCGCCGAGGGCATCCTGACCAGTCACGGTGGCAAGACGAGCCATGCCGCCGTTATCGCCCGCGGCATGGGTACGCCCTGCGTCTGCGGCGTTGAACGCTTCCACATCGACGCCGCCGAGAAGGTCGTGCACATCGAGGGCAGTGACCGCGTGCTGCATGAGGGCGACATCATCTCCATCGACGGTACTCAGGGCATCGTCGTCGACGGCGCCGTTGATCTGGTTTCGGCTGAGCTCACCGGCGACCTGGACACCATCCTGTCCTGGGCCGACGAGATTCGTCTGGACGAGACCGATGGCCACGCCAACCACGTGCGCGTCAACGCCGACAACCCTGAGGACGCTGAGCTCGCCCTCGAGTTTGGTGCCGAGGCCATCGGCCTGTGCCGCACCGAGCACATGTTCCTGGGCGACCGTAAGAACATCATCCAGAGCTTTATCCTGTCTGACGATGAGACCGTGAAGCAGCAGGCCCTGGCCGACCTGCTCAAGGTTCAGACCGAGGACTTCCTGGCGATGTTCAAGACTATGTCCGGTCGCGACGTGGTCGTTCGCCTGCTCGATCCGCCGCTTCATGAGTTCCTGGATAATCCTCGCGAGCTCGAGGTCGCCATCACCAAGAAGGAAGCCGCTGGCGCCAGCGAGGAAGAGCTTGCCGTCCTGCGCACCCGCCTGCGTCGTATCGACGGCATGGTCGAGTCGAACCCCATGCTCGGCCTACGCGGCGTGCGCCTGTCTGTCGTCTTTAGCGATCTGCCGCTCATGCAGGTTCGCGCCGTCGCCACGGCTGCTGCCCGCCTCATCAAGGAAGGCGTCGACCCGCGCCCCGAGATCATGGTTCCGCTCGTTTCCATCACGGCGGAGCATGTCCAGACCCGCGAGGTTATCGAGCGCGTGATCGCAGAGGTTTCCGACGAAGAGGGCGTCGAGCTCAATATTCCCGTGGGCACGATGCTCGAGCTGCCGCGTGCCTGCATGGTCGCCGACGAGATCGCCCATTACGCAGACTTCTTCTGCTTTGGCACCAACGACCTCACCCAGACGACCTTCGGTTTCTCGCGTGACGACGCCGAGGCTAAGTTCATCCCGCTGTATATGCATAAGAAGATCTTGGAGGACAATCCTTTCGAGACCATCGACACGGCGGTACTCGAACTGGTGCGCTTGGCCGTCGAGAAGGGCCGCGCCACCAACCCCGACATGCACTTTGGCGTGTGCGGTGAGCACGGTGGCGACCCCAAGTCCATCAAGGGCCTGTTTAACGTGGCCGACGTGGACTACGTGTCCTGCTCGCCCTACCGCGTGCCCCTCGCACGCCTGGCTGCCGCTCAGGCCAAGCTCGAGGCCAAGCGTTCCGCCTAACGTTTTGGGTTTAGACGCCTAGCGTAGTCCCCTTCATGCCGCCCGTCTCATTCGTGAGACGGGCGGTTATCATGTGCGGGTTTTGTCTTTTTGTCTGCGTAAAAAATTGTTCTTGCAGCAGAAACCCGCGCGTGTATACTCGAATACGTTTGTTCAACTACGTGCCGGCCAAGGTGGTACGGCACCTCTAGAAGAGTAAGGAATTGCACATGGATTACATCCGCGCAATCGAGCGTCAGCAGATCCGCGAGGACATTCCTCAGGTTCGCGTCGCCGACAACGTCAAGGTTCACTACCGCATTAAGGAAGGCGACCGCGAGCGCATCCAGGTCTTCCAGGGCGACGTCATCCGCATGGCCGGCGCCGGTGCCCGCGAGACCTTCACCGTCCGCAAGATGTCCTTCGGTGTCGGTGTTGAGCGTACCTTCCCGCTTCACAGCCCCAAGATCGCCAAGCTCGAGGTCGTTCGTCATGGTCGCGTCCGTCGCGCCAAGCTGTACTACCTCCGCGACAAGGTGGGCAAGGCTGCTCGCATCCCCGAGAAGCGCTAAGAAGATCGCAGCGTCTGTCCACTCGTTTGGACACAAGGGTCACCTTCGGGTGGCCCTTCTTTTTATCTGATTTGCATGCAAGGAGGGCCTGGTATGGCCAATATGACGAGCTCGGTTTCGGCATCGCAGGTTGCCGGAGAGCTGGCGAGCGCAACGTTTGAGGAGATCCCCGCCCTCGTGGAGCATTATCGCGAGGACCCGCGCCAGCAGGTGATCAAGGCTTGCGAGCGTGCTCTTAAGCGCCATGCCAAGGAACTTGCCGAGCGCGAGCGCGTCAATGACATGTACGAGCTTATGCATGAGCTTGGCGGCGATGGGGTGGTCGTTGGTGTCGACGAGGTGGGTCGCGGATCGGTGGCCGGTCCTTTGACGGTATGCGCTGTCTGCCTTCCTATGGAGCCGCGCGTCTGGGGCATCAACGATTCCAAAAAGCTCACGCCGGCGCGCCGCGAGTTGCTCTCAGTGAAGATTGCCGAGGTGGCGACGGCGATCGGTTTTTGCCATATCGCGCCTAAGGATATCGATGAGATGGGCATGGCCCGTGCTATCCGTACCGCCGTTGCGGGCGCCGTGGCCGATACGGGGCTCGAGCCCGATTGCGTGCTTATGGATGGCAACCCCTTGGGCGCCGTTCCTAACGAGCGCGATGTGGTGAAGGGCGATGCCAAGATCGCCTGCATCGCCGCGGCGTCCATCATGGCTAAGGTCACGCGTGACGAGATGATGGTCGAGTACGACGCTGAGTATCCCGAGTACCATCTGGCCGAGTCGAAGGGCTATGCGAGCCCCGAGCACATCGAGGCCATTCGAAAACATGGACTTTGTCCACTGCATCGTGTGAGCTTTTGCGGAAACTTTCTGCAGACTGAGCGCCTTTTCTAGGTCAATTGTGGAGACAGGGACCTCTGGGGTTTTATAAACCTGCTGGTAGCGGGCCGTATGCAACACCATTGTTGCGTACGGCCCGTTTTTTGACGGCATTTGGTCAGCTTTTGGTTAGCTTCCGGTACTTACCCGCATGAAAGGTGCCCTCATCATCGGGGCACTGCAGTGTGCGGGAAAGGAGACCCCATGAGTGCCGCAAGCAAAAAGAGCAAGACACAGCAGCTCAAGGAGCGTTGGGAAAACGGCGAGCTCGACTGCGGGGCGATGACGCCCGAGTTTATCAAGGGACTCAGTCCCCGCGAGCTGGGCATGCTGGGCGAGCTGATCACCATCGACTACTTTAACGAGCGCGGCTACACCTTGCTGGAGCAGGGTTATCGTTGCACCGAGGGCGAGGCTGATCTGGTGCTGCTCGATGAGCTCGACGATGTCGTGGTGATGGCCGAGGTCAAGACCAGACGCGTCGTACTGGATTGCAACACGCGGGTCTTTCCCGAGGAGGCCGTGGACGCCCAAAAGCAACGCCGCTACCGCCGCATCGCAAGCTGCTATCTTATGGAGCATTATCCGCTCAAGGCGATCCGCTTCGATGCCGTGGGTGTCACCATTCGCGGCGGGCATATCGCCGAGATCGAGCATCAGTACAACGCGTTCGATTGGCAGGTGTCGTGATGGCGTTCGAGACGTTTGCCGTTCACGCGGCCTGCATCCGCGGCGTCGAGGCGATTCACGTCACGGTCGAGGTCTCGCTTGCCGGCGGCGTTCCGGGCATTCAGATGCTCGGCATCCCGAGTATGGAGGTGATGGAGTCACGTGGTCGTATTCGCTGTGCGATGCGCTCCGCCGGGTTCGAGATCCCGCGCTCGGGCATTACGGTCAATCTGGCGCCCGGCGATATTCGCAAGACCGGTAGCGGCTTTGATCTGCCCATCGCCATCGCGGTCCTAGCGGCCGATGGTCAGATTCCCCGCGACAACCTCGATCGCTGCCTTATCGCCGGCGAGCTCGGCTTGGACGGTACGGTGCTTCCTGTCAAAGGCGAGGTGGCGTTTCAGCTATTGGCTCGCGACATGGGGCTGTCTTTTATCGCCGGTAGGTCCGACCAGCATGTGCCACTCGCGGGCGTGGATTGCGGCTTTATCGCGCATCTGTCTCAGCTTGCTCACGGCATGGGCGATGCCGCACGGCACTACTTGGATTCCGAGGGTGTCGAGGCGACCTTTGAGCCCGAGCTCGACTATGCAGACGTGCTGGGGCAGGAAGTCGCTAAACGCGGCATGGCGCTTGCGGCGGCAGGAGAACTCGGCTTGCTCATGATCGGGTCTCCGGGATCGGGCAAGACGATGCTCGCACGCCGTATGACCGGCATCCTGCCCGAGCTTTCCGTTGAGGATCAGCAGGAGGCACTGTGCATCCATTCGGTTTTGGGTGAGAACATTGATGGCTTGTTGGCGGGGCACCGCCCCTTCCGCAGTCCCCACCACAGTATTTCGACCGCAGGCCTTATCGGCGGCGGGCGCCCGGTGCGCCCGGGTGAGATCAGCCT
>UQVD01000096.1 GCA_900544385.1 uncultured Collinsella sp. | reverse complement strand
CGTAGCCCTCGTCGGCGACCTTGTCGGCGAGCGCGGTCATCTTCTTGCCGGTCTCATAGACGTTCTTGCCGTCCTCGAGATAGCCCTCCTGGCTAAAGTGCATGATCTCGATCTTCTCGGTTTCCTTCATGGCTTTTCCTTTCTGTCCTGCACGCGACTCTATACATAGCGTTTCTTTTCGATACCAATTATCGACATACACCTAAGGTGTTTTTAATACCACTTATCAATCTGTTCCAATCCTCGGTGAACGGTCGAAATTCTCTGGTGAGTGGTATTAAATTAGAATTGAATGTATAGCTAACACCTCTGGCACCTCCCTTGTGTGACAAAGAACAGCGTTCCTACCAGCGCAATAATGGTCGATGCCCCAAATAGCACCGCTTGGACGCCCAAAGCCTCCGCCAAAAAAGGAGCCGCCAGCAGCGGCAGCACGCCGGCGCTCATCAGGCCAAAACGCGCAAAGCCGGTAATGCGTCCCAGGTATTTGATGTCGGCGCGCTCCTGAATCAAGATCATCTGCAGCGGTTCCAGGAATCCCCAGGCCAGACCGTTAATCGCCTGACCGATAATCGCGACCCCCAGCATATCGGTGCCCACGTACACCATGGACCCAATGCCCACGGCCATGAGCGCGCCGAGCAACAATCGCAGGTTGACATGGCGAGCAGAAAGCTTGGTCAGGATGAACGCGCCCACCGAGGAAGTGAGGCCCACGACCGAGGACAGCCAGCCCAGCCAGACGATATCCACGTTGAGCACATCGCGGTAGAACAACGACTCCAGCGAATCGAACGCGCCAAACGCAAAGAAACCCAAAAAGCCCGAGATAAAGATGAGGCGCAGGTCGTGGTCGCGAAACGTAAGTCGCGCACCCTCGGCCATGCCGCCCAGAATACCGCCCTTCGGCTTCTCCCCTTTTGCGGGAGCAACACACTCGTGACAGCCCAAGGAGAGCACGGCCGCCACACCCATCATGCCCGCCATGAGCAGATAGACCGATTGCGTGGCAAAACAGCTCACGATGGCACCACCGAGCAGCGGGCCAGCGGTATAGGCGATATTGCTGTAGAACACCATGAGGCCGTTCACGCGGGTACGGCCCTCGGTGGTCGACTCCAGGTATCCCGGAAACGCATGTGTGCAGGTGTTGATAAAGCCGCCCGCAAGTCCCAAGACGCACGCGGCAAACACAAGCCCGGGGACAGACAACGGCGCCAACCCCACGCCAAGCGATAGCACTGCCGTAATCACGCACGTCACAAATGACGTCCGGCGCGGTCCAAAGCGGTCGATGACCGAACCCGACACCATATTGCCCACCGACGTCATAAGATTACGCACGAGCGTAATGGCGGCAACCAAAAAGGCCGTGCCGGCCAGATCATACGTGGCCGCACCGATAAGCCCCAAAAAGTAGACCGCGTTGTTGGCGCACCACTGCAGGGACTCAATAAGAATCAGCCTGACCTCTGCCGGCGTCAGGCGCATTGCTTCGCGATCCTTCGCGAACATACGAACTCCTTCTATACAAAAAGGGGATGGAGGGCATAGGCCTGCTCCATCCCCTTTCAAGGTTGCAACGAAAATCTATGCAGCCGGGCCCTTACGCCAGCACGCCGAAGAACGCGCCGATGATGCCCACGACCATGGTGGCCACGATCAGCACCATGGGGTTGATCTTCTTGGACAGCAGCCAGTAGTACAGCCAGAAGGCGATCATGCCGAGCATGCCGGGCATGATGCCGTCCAGGATGTCCTGGAGGGTCTGGGCGTCGTCGCCCGAGCCGATGGCCACCGGGATGCTGGCCCAGAACATGTCCTTGCACATGGCGCCCACGACCATGACGCCCACGATTCCCACGCAGGTCATGATCTTCTGCATGAGGCCGGTCCTCTGGGCCTCGTCCAGGAAGCCCACGCCCAGCTCGTAGCCCTTGACGGCGCCCCAGATGCGCAGCGCGAAGCCGGGGACGTTGTAGATGAGCAGGAAGGCGATGGGGCCGAAGGGGTTGCCGGCCTGGCACAGGCTGATGCCCACCGCGGCGGCGACCACGCGCAGCGTCGACAGGAAGATGGAGTCGCCGATGCCGGACAGCGGACCCATGAGGGCGGCCTTGACGTCGTTGACGCTCTCGGGCTCGATCTCGCCGCGGGCGACCTTCTCCTCCATGGCCATCGCGATGCCGCCGACGAACGGGGCAAACTGGACGGTGATGTTGAAGAACGCGCAGTGGCGGTGCAGGGCCGCGGCGTAGTCGTCGGGGCGGCCGGCGTAGATCTTCTTGAGCATGTTGGCGACCATCAGGCAGAAGGCGATGTTCATCTGCTTGTAGTAGGTCCAGGAGAACTCCATGCCCAGGGCGCCGACGTTGACGGCGCTCTTGACGAGGTCGGAGCGCGTGATCTTGTTCTCGGGACTAGAAGTCATCGTCCTCATCCCCTTCCGCGGAGAGCTGGGGCTGGGCTCCGCCCAGGCCGAGCAGGTCGAACTTGTCGATGCCGATGATGATGGCGATCAGGGCGACGCCCAGGACGGGCACGTTGGCGTAGGAGCACAGCAGGAAGCCCAGGAAGTAGAAGGGCACGAGCTGCTTGGTGAGCACCAGGCGGCCGAGCATGGCGAAGCCCATGGCAGGCAGGATGTTGGCTGCAACGCCAAAGCCATCGATCACAAAGGTCGGGATGAAGTCGAGCAGGCCCTGGATGGCGTCGGAACCCAGATAGAAGGCGCCGCCGCACAGCAGGAAGTACTCAAGGCAGCCAAAGAGGCCCATGCTCCAGTGTGCCGCGTAGATACCCTTGAGGTTGCCCTTGGCAGCGCACTTGTCAGCAATGTCAACAATGATCGAAAATCCAGCATCCGTAATGTTGCCGATCGTCAGCGAAAGGACGGCGATGGGCATGGCGAGTGCGATAGCCGTCTCGGTACCCTGACCGAGCTGAATGGCAAACGCGCAGGCGAGCACGCCGCCGATGGTTTCGTTAGGCGGCACGTAGGCGCCGATAGAGATCGAGCCCATGAACAGCAGCTCCAGGCTGGCGCCAACGGCAAGGCCGGTCTGCAGGTCCCCCAGCACCAGGCCCACGAGCGGGCACATGACGATGGGGCGGAACGCGTAGAGGGTGCCGAGCTGGTAGTCGAGGCATCCAAAAGCTCCAACTAAGCCGACGAGGATTGCTTGGACAAGCATAATTCCTCCCAATAAGGAATATCGAACCGTCGTCACTCCCGTCGCGCGCGTTGTTGATATCAATTCCGGGAGTTCGATTCCACGGCTCGAAGCGTACCTGGTGTGCTGCTAACACCCATGCCAGGCACAAATGATTTGATACCAATTATAGATATGCAGGTTCTTACTATTTAATACCACTCGCTCAGCGGGGTGTTTTTTACCGTAAACGGCAGACGTATCTCATCAGGCGCGCTCTTTGTTTCGATGGCGGACTAGCGCCACCAGAAAGCCATCGCCAAAGGCATCGGATGCCAAGTTGGCCACAATCACCAAAACGATAATCGCCGCGCCCAAAAACTCGTTCCAGCGAAAGACCTCGCCAAAGAAGAGCGCCGACCAGCAGGGAGCGAGCACGACCTCGCTCATGCAAACCAAGTTGGCCGCAAACGCGTTGGTGCGCGCGATTCCCTTGGCATACAGCACGCTCGCAAGGCCACTGCAAAAAAGGCCATGCACCAGCATGAGCCCCCACTCAAATGGTCTCACGGAGTCTAGGGCGCCAGCAAAATAGACGATCGGCAGCATCGAGATACCGCAGGAGATGAGCGAGGACACCATGGGCGACGCATCGGGGCGAGAGTTCAAAAAGAAACACAGCCCAAAGGTGGCTCCCGAAATGACGGCAAGCAGGTTGCCGAGCATGCCCTCGGCACTCAAATCGCCTAAAAAGAAAAGTCCCATACCCGTAAAAGCAACCACCACGGAGGCAATCTTCGCAGGCGAGGGCAACGTGCGGGTTGCGAGCGATTGATACACGATAACGAAAATCATCGAGGTGTACTGCAGAACGATCGCGTTGCCGACCGTCGTGAGCTGGTTGGCAAAGTTAAACGTGGTGCCCGTCACGAAGTTGCAGACGGCCACAAGGGCAATAAGACGGCTGACGCGGAGGACAGGCCTACCGACGAGCAGGATAAAGAGCGCCATAAATATTGCCGTAACGGCACCGATCAAAAGAGCCGACTGCGAATTGGCGCGAACGAGGATGCCGATAAAACTCCACAAGAGCGCCGTGCCAAATAGATACATCGCCCCGCTCACGCCATTATCGGATGGATTGTCAGATCGAATCACGAAGCACCTCCGGCTAGCTTTCGGTAATAAAAAACGGCGACCGCAATGGGTCGCCGTTTCCCTTGGGGGCAGAATAGAACGCAGGAACCTACGCCAGCACGCCGAAGAACGCGCCGATGATGCCCACGACCATGGTGGCCACGATCAGCACCATGGGGTTGATCTTCTTGGACAGCAGCCAGTAGTACAGCCAGAAGGCGATCATGCCGAGCATGCCGGGCATGATGCCGTCCAGGATGTCCTGGAGGGTCTGGGCGTCGTCGCCCGAGCCGATGGCCACCGGGATGCTGGCCCAGAACATGTCCTTGCACATGGCGCCCACGACCATGACGCCCACGATTCCCACGCAGGTCATGATCTTCTGCATGAGGCCGGTCCTCTGGGCCTCGTCCAGGAAGCCCACGCCCAGCTCGTAGCCCTTGACGGCGCCCCAGATGCGCAGCGCGAAGCCGGGGACGTTGTAGATGAGCAGGAAGGCGATGGGGCCGAAGGGGTTGCCGGCCTGGCACAGGCTGATGCCCACCGCGGCGGCGACCACGCGCAGCGTCGACAGGAAGATGGAGTCGCCGATGCCGGACAGCGGACCCATGAGGGCGGCCTTGACGTCGTTGACGCTCTCGGGCTCGATCTCGCCGCGGGCGACCTTCTCCTCCATGGCCATCGCGATGCCGCCGACGAACGGGGCAAACTGGACGGTGATGTTGAAGAACGCGCAGTGGCGGTGCAGGGCCGCGGCGTAGTCGTCGGGGCGGCCGGCGTAGATCTTCTTGAGCATGTTGGCGACCATCAGGCAGAAGGCGATGTTCATCTGCTTGTAGTAGGTCCAGGAGAACTCCATGCCCAGGGCGCCGACGTTGACGGCGCTCTTGACGAGGTCGGAGCGCGTGATCTTGTTCTCGGGACTAGAAGTCATCGTCCTCATCCCCTTCCGCGGAGAGCTGGGGCTGGGCTCCGCCCAGGCCGAGCAGGTCGAACTTGTCGATGCCGATGATGATGGCGATCAGGGCGACGCCCAGGACGGGCACGTTGGCGTAGGAGCACAGCAGGAAGCCCAGGAAGTAGAAGGGCACGAGCTGCTTGGTGAGCACCAGGCGGCCGAGCATGGCGAAGCCCATGGCAGGCAGGATGTTGGCTGCAACGCCAAAGCCAGCAAGGACAAAGGGCGGGATGAAGTCGAGCAGGCCCTGGATGGCGTCAGCACCCAGATAGAACGACAGCGAGCACAGCAGGAACGCCATGATGATACCGGTCAAACCGATCAGGAAGTGCATCGCATAGACACCCTTAAGGTTGCCCTGGCCGGAGTAGACATCAGCGCGGTCGACCAGGATCGGCAGGGCGGCGTTAAGGATGTTCTTGATGGCAAGGCACAGCGTGGCGATGGGCATGGCAAGCGCGATGGCCGCCTCGGTGCTCTGGCCCAGCTGGATAGCGAAGGCGCAGGCGAGCACGCCGCCGATCGTCTCATCAGGCGGCACGTAGGCGCCGATGGAGATCGAGCCCATGAACAGCAGCTCCAGACTCGCACCGATCGCGAGGCCGGACTGCAGGTCCCCCAGCACCAGGCCCACGAGCGGGCACAGGACGATGGGGCGGAACGCGTAGAGCGTACCGAGCTGGCAGTCGAACTTACCAAATGCGGCGATAAGTCCGATGAGGATTGCTTGGGTAAGCATACATCCCCCTTTCCATATAGGACACTACGAAGAGCTCAGACTCTTCGAAATTGAACGCCTAGAGCACGCTGGCGCAGTCGACCTTGGGGTCATCGGCCAGGGGTCGAATCTCGACCTCAACGCCACGATCCAGCATCTCGCGCACATCGGCTTCCTCGGCCGCGGTCAGGAAAATCTGACGAGAGACCTGACGAGCGTCGGGACGCTTCTCGTCCTTGGGCTTGGTGTTGCCAAGGTTGACCGACTTGATCTGCGGGCAGCCCTCAACAAGCTGCTTTGCCTCAGCGATAGTGGCGACGCAGATGATCATCTTGTACTTGTCGGTCACGCCCGAGTTGATAGCTTCGATTGCATGCTCCATATCTTTGATGACGAGCTTGCAGCCGGCAGGCTTGCCCATCTTGAGCGTCGTCTTCCACACCGGGTCGTTAGCGACCTTATCGCCCACGCAGAAGATGCAGTTGGAGCCAAGGCCCTGAACCCAGGAAACTGCGACCTGGCCATGAAGCAGGCGATGGTCAACGCGAAGTAGCTGAATCATAATGTGACCCCCCCCAAAGGTCTTGTGCCGTCATACGGCGTGTCAGTAGGTGCTGCGGATTAGAACTCTTCCTCCTCCTCGTCATCGACCAAAAGATCGTTGACAAACTTCACGCGCGTATCGTCCGCAGCGACGATGGCGCGAATCGTCTCCTCAACCGGCGCCGACTCGTCAGAGAACAGCAGCTGGATGAGCAGAGGAAGGTTCATGTTGGTAACGAGGTACGTGCGGGGACGCGTCTGGACGATCTTGGTGAACTCGTTGTTAACGCTACCGCCAAAGAGGTCGGTGCAGACAACGACATCATCGTCGGCAGACATGCCTGCCAGCAGTTTTTGGGCCTCCTCGGCCACGTCCATGCGGCCATCGACGAACATCGAAAGATCGTGGACGTTGTCGCGAGCGCCCGAGAGCAGCTCGACGCTCTCCTTGATGCCGGTGGCGAAGTGCGCATGGCTGGCGATGATGTACTGTCTCATTCTGTGTTCCTCTCAATAGCCCGGCACGTTCCCGCACCCGTTTTCTTTAGTAGTCGAACTGGTGATAGTAGCGACGATACTTGAGGTTGTGCTTGGTGACCGTCTCGTAGTAGCGAGCCAGGCGGTCGGTCACGAGCACCGTCAGAATCCACGGGGAGACGATGACGCGGAACTCGTCGTCAAGGCCGGGGATCGCGAACTCGGCGGTGTCGA
>UQVD01000095.1 GCA_900544385.1 uncultured Collinsella sp. | reverse complement strand
CGAGATACTGATCGGTCTCGTGGGCTCGGAGATGTGTATAAGAGACAGATCTTAAGATTCGCGAGGTGGAGAGCTTGCATGAGGTTGTGGACGCTTATCCCGTGGACAAGCTGCTGACGGCGGGCGATCCGGCCTACCTGCAGGCGCATTACGAGGAAATGTACGCGCCCTTTAAGCAGACGCTTTCGGGCATGTTTACGGCCGACTGGTACTTTGAGTACACGGCGACCGGTATCGACAAGGCCCGCGCGCTCGAGGGTGCCCTGCCCAAGCTCGGCATCGATGCCAGCGAGGTCGTCTCGTTTGGCGACGGCCAGAATGACAAGTCTATGATTGAGTGGGCCGGAACCGGTGTTGCCATGGGCAACGCCGTCGATGAGGTCAAGGCTGTGGCCCAGATGGTGACCGCCAATAACAATGAAGACGGCATTGCGGTGGCGCTGGATAAGCTACTGGGTTAGAATCGCCGATAAAGCATGGCTCGGGCGTCCGCTTGCGGGCGCCCTTTTGTTGGGGAGGGTGCCGTGTCCGCATTTCCGTTCGACGCCGTTATCTTTGACATGGACGGTGTCATTGTCGATACCGAGTATTACTACCTGGGCGAGACTGCCGCGTTTGCCAAGGAGCTTGGGCTTAATCTGACTCAAGAGGAGTTGAATGGGCAGGTCGGTACCTCGCATCAGTTCTTCCTGCATATGCTGGTCGATTGGTTTGAGCGCGCCGGTAAGGGGCATTTCACTGGGGAGGAAGCGTTGGCCCGTTGGGACGAATGGGCTCATAAGCGTCCGCGCGACTATCAGGCTTTGATTAACCCAGGCGCCGTGGAGACGATTCGAGAGCTGCCGCGCCGCGGCGTTCGCGTGGCGCTTGCCAGCTCGTCTCCCATGAATAGCATCGAGGAAGTGCTCAATGCGTGCGGGTTGTCGGATGCCTTTGAGTATGTGGTGAGCGGCGAGCAGTTTAAGGAGAGCAAGCCCGAGCCCGACATCTACTTGCATGCGCTGGACCTGCTGGGGCTGCCCGCGAATCGCTGCTGCTGCGTTGAGGATTCGGTGCCTGGCATCACTGCCGGCAAGCGAGCCGGCCTGACAGTTATTGCCAAGCGCGAGGAGCGCTTTGGCTTTAGCCAGGATGCCGCGGACAAGATTATCGACCAGCTGCCGGAGCTGCTCACGCTTTCTTAGGAGTGCGGTAGTTGCGCGTTTTTCGGGTCTGATGAGTAAATAGCCAACATTTTGGTGCGGCAGCAAGCATACTTTATGCTAATGCGGGCTCAAGGGCTTGTTGAATGCCCCTGAGCCCGCTTTAGACTTAATTGTGCTTGGAGAGGGTAAATGCCACCGACTAAAGGGCTAACTGACGGTAAAGCAGCGATACCGCTGTACCAACAGGTTATCGATATCATTAAAAACGAAATCAACTCCGGCGCCTACAAGGCAGGGGCGCGGATACCCAACGAATTCGAATTGGCTGAGAGCTATAAAGTTGGCCGCGTTACCGTGCGACGCGCTATTGAGGAGCTCGTCCAGCAGGGCTATCTAACGAAGCGACAGGGGAAAGGCACGTTTGTCAATGCCCCCAAGCTCAAGCGCAAGATTCGCCAGAAGGATGACGTCCAGAGTTTTTCGGACGCATGCCGCGTTAACGGAATGGAACCGGGGGCGTGTGTCATTTCGAGAAAGATACTGCCGGCGGATTCCACCGAAGCGCAGTTCTTTGGTGTTCCCGTTGGAACTGACTTGATTTGCGTTGAGCGCGTGCGCACTGCCGATGGCGTCCCTGTCATGCTCGAGATCAACATATACGTTTACGAGGACAACGCCTATCTATCAACGGCACCTCTATCTAACCAATCCATTTTTGAGTTCGTGCGCAACCGGACGGGCCGCACGCCCGCGTTTACCGACCCGTGCACGCTCGAGATCGCGTGCGCGTCGCCCGAGGTCGCTCGACTGTTGGCAGTTCCCGTTGGCGAACCCTTGTTTTATATGGAAGCCTTCTTTTTCGATGAGCAGCGGCGGCCGTTTATCATCGGTCGTCAGCGGATCGTTGGGTCTCGCTACGTTTTTGACATCTAGGACATTGCGAATGGAAACGCCCGGTGGATCATCTCACCGGGCGTTTCCATACCGTTCACGGCGCAAACGCAACCGTTCAACCGCGTTGCGGCAATCAGTTTGAAATTATCTTGATGAAGGAAAAAGCTGCTGGTAATCTATGGGACGTCATAGAACGTTTGCATTGTGCAAACGTTGAAGCGAGATGCGATGCAGTCTCGAGTTCTTTGGAGGTATCTATGTCAGATACGAAGGCGAAGAAGACAAACAGACGTTTTAAGTTCAAATTACCGCATGTCTATACGATCATGTTCTTGCTGATCGTTGTCTTTGCGGTCCTGACTTGGATCGTTCCCTCTGGTCAGTATCAGCGCAAGACGATTTCGACAGCGGCGGGCGAGCGTGAAGTCGCCGTTGCTGGAACCTATGAACAGGTCGATAAGAACTACACCGATTCCGAGACCGGCGAGACCATCAATCTGGGCCAGGATATCTTCGCGGTTCTGCAAGCGCCCACCAAGGGCATCCAGGAGGCTGCCGACGTCGTTGCGTTCGTCTTATTGATTGGCGGATCGTTCGCGATCATCACCAAGACCAACGCTTTGAATGCCGGCATGAGCCGTGTGATTAAAAAGCTCAAGAACAAGGACATCCTCATCATTCCCATCACGATGACATTGCTGTCCATTTGCGGCACTACGTTTGGTATGTCTGAGGAAGCCCTGCCGTTCTATGCCATCTTCATTCCCATCATGATGGGTATCGGTTATGACTCGATGACGGCATTCATCATCTGCTTCCTTGGTCCTAACCTGGGATATTGTGCTTCGACCATCGACCCGTTTAATGTTTTGATCGCCCAAGGCATCATTGGCATCGAGGGTAATCCGCAACTGTGGCTGCGCGCCGTTTCTTGGGTTATCTTCACTGCCGTCGGTATCGCATGGGCCATGCGCTACGCCATGCGCGTCAAGAAAAACCCCGAGTCGTCCATTGTGTACGAGGACGATAAGCTCAAGCGTATTGAGTTTTCCGTGACCGATGCCTCCATCGAGGAAGAGTTCACTATCCGTCAGAAGCTCGTGCTCATCGATTTTGCTTGCGGTATGGGCATTATCGTCTGGGGTCTTGTTACCCAGGGCTGGTACATGAATGAGATTTCCGCCGTGTTCCTTGGCATGGGCTTGCTTGCCGGTATCCTGGGCGGTCTTGACCAGCAGACAATCGCAGAGGAGTTCGTTAAGGGTCTCGCCGACTTTGCGTACGCTGCCATCGTTATCGGTATCGCTCGCGGTATTCTGGTCATCGCCGAGGGCGGCATGATCATCGACACCATCCTCCAGGCGCTCGCTACCGCGCTCGCCGGCGCACCCGCCGCCGTCTACACCACGTTTATGTATATCGTCCTTGGCCTGCTCTCTTTGCTGGTTCCCTCGAGTTCTGGCCTGGCGGCGCTCACCATGCCCGTTATGGGCCCCCTGACCGAGCTCATGGGCCTCAATCCCGAGGCAGCCGTCACCGCGCTCCAGTTTGCCAACCAGACCATCAACACCATCAGCCCCGTGGCGGGCATGACGGTCGCCGGTCTTGCCGTGGCTAGGATTTCGTTTGGCCAATGGTGGAAGACCATTTGGAAGTTCTTCATCTTCATGGTCGTGTTTGGCTTGGTCATTACTGCCATTTCCGGCATGCTTCCGGCGTAGGTGGTTGTGATGTCTGATCGTTTGACGGTCCTGACGTCTAAGAGCGTCTTTACCGGTACGGGGGACCTGCCGTTTGAAGGTTTCGTAGCGGTCCGTGGCAATCGAATTGAGGCTGTTGGCACCAAGTGTGAGCTAGCTTCGTATTTGACCCAGGCGGACGAGGTAGTTGACCTGGGCGACCGCACCGTCATGCCTGGCCTGATCGATGTGCATACCTTCTATACAGGCTGGGCGCTGCGGACGTTGGGGCCTGATCTGTCCGGCATCGCTGATGCCAAAGAGGCCGTGTCGCTCTTGCGTGCATGGAAAGAAGATCGTCCGGATTGCGCGGCGGCTTTTGGCCACAACCTACCCGAAACGTTGGCATCGGATGCCGAGAACGCAAATACAGCAGCTGTGTTTGACGAGTGTTTTGGCGATATCCCCGTCGTCTGCTTTACACCGGGCGCGGATACCTGTGTTCTCAATGCTGCCGCCAGTGCGCGATACGGCTTCACACCCCAGGCGTGCTATGCCGAGAAGATCTGGCGCATGATGAGCGATTTCCTCGCGCTGCCCGAGGTGCGTGCAGGGTATTCGGACTACATGAGCATGCTTAACGAACGCGGCGTTACCGCCATCAAGGAGATGGCGTTTGATGACTACTACGGCTTTGCCGACGAAATGGCTCGCCGTGAGGAATCTGGTGAGCTGACGGTTCGCGTCTCTATGATGTCGCAGCCGGTGGGTGCCGGTGCAAATCTGGCATATGCCCGCGAGGCACGAGAGCGCTTCCGGGGACCGTTCGTTCGTTTTTCTGGCTTCAACCGTATGACCGATCGCGGCGTATGGGCGGGGCTTGCCGAGATGATTGACCCCTATGCGGACTCGGCCGATGCGGGCGCTGCCGGTAAGACGGTCGTCGAGGAGCCAGAGTGGGATCTGATTGAGAACGAGCTGCGTGCAATTGATGCTGACGGCTTCCGATATTCCTTGCATTGCCAGGGCGATGGCGCCGTTCGTCGCACCGTGGCGCTCTATGCCTCGCTGCCTCGAGACGAGCATGGACGGATGCTTCGCCGCCATGCGATTACCGATCTCGAGAACTCTGACCCGACCGATCTTGTCGAGTTTGGCAAGTTAGGTGGAATTTGCGAGGTCTATCCGCAGATTCTGACGCTGGACCGGCGCGAGGATTGCCTGTCGATGATGCGTCGACAAATTGGCGAGACGCGACTTTTGCACAGCTGGAATCGCCGCGGCATGGAAGATTCCGGATGCACAGTGTGCTGCGGCACGGATCTGCCGCTGCTGATTCCGAGCCTGGGCGAGTCAATCTACAGCGCGTGCGGCGGATTCTTCGCCGACGGACTGCCCGTGAATGAGGTCAACACGCTGACGCTTGTCGAGCTCTTGCGCGCTTGGACTGCCGGGGGCGCGTACGACCTGATGCGCGAAGACGAGCTGGGTACGCTCGAGGTTGGCAAGCTTGCCGATATCTGCGTGCTCGATCGGGATGTGTTCGACCTCGATTATCGCGACGCACGCGATCTTGCGGTTGACATGACGATGTCGGACGGACAAATCGTGTTCGATCGAAATAAGGAGGCATAAGATGTCTGAATCCAAACCGACGCTGCACCGCGAACAGATTGCGGGCATGAATATCCACTACATCATGTGGTCGCTCGATTACTTCCTTGATGTGCAGCAGCGCTTGGGCTTTGAGTCCATTGAGCTGTGGTGTGCAGAGCCGCATGTGACGCTCGACCACACGGGCTACTTTGAGGCTGAGGTCCTGGCGAAAAAGGCTGCAGACCGTGGGCTTAGGTATCGTACTCTGTGCCCCGAGAATGTTGTCTATCCTTGGCAGTATTGCGCACGCAAACCGCTGCATGAGCAGCGCAGCCTGGCGTACTTTAAGCACGGCATTGAGCTTGCCGAGGTACTTGGGTGCGACCGCATGTCCATCAACTCGGGCTGGGGCGACTGGGACGAGGACCGCGAGGAAGCCTGGAAGCGCAGCCGCGAGCACTTGTCCATTCTGGCGGAGTATGCCGGCGAGCACGGTCTGGTGCTTACGATGGAAAGCCTGCGTCCCGAGGAGAGCAACCTTGTGACGACGGTTTCCGATGCGAAGCGCATGATTGACGAGGTCGCGAGCCCGTACTTACAGCCCATGGTTGATACAACCGCGATGGGCGTTGCAGGCGAGACGCTCGAGGACTGGTTTGCCGCCTTTGGTGATGGGGCAATTCACGAGATGCACTTTATCGACGGTGACCCGTATGGCCATCTGGTGTGGGGCGATGGCAAGCACGATATGGACGCCTTCGTCGCCACGCTCAACGCCCATGGTTTCGACGGCATGCTGGGCCAGGAAATCACGGACGGTCGTTACTACGATGATCCGGCGGCGGCAGATGCCAAGAACATGGCCGCATTCGAGAAATATCTGATTGACTAAAACAACCATCGGCCACGCAACCAACGTCATTGATTGCGGGCCAAACAAGAAAGGAACTGGATATGAACGCACACGATCTGATCAAAGAGGCAATTGCCGAGAAGGGCAAGTTCGACAGCGTCTACTGGATTGCTTGCGGTGGCTCCATGATCGATTTGATCCCGGCTCATGAGCTTCTGCAGCGCGAGGCAACCACCTTCACTTCGTATATCTATACGGCTCGCGAGTTCGATATCATGCGTCCGCGTCGTCTGGGCGAGAAGTCCCTGGTCATCGCTTGTAGCCACAGCGGCAACACCCCCGAGGTCGTCGAGGGCTGCGAGATTGCCCTTGCTGCCGGCGCTACGGTGATCGCCCAGACCGACAACGCTGGATCCAAGATTGACTCCGGCAAGTGGACCACGTGGGTCTACCCGTGGGGCGAGGGCGTGCCGCAGGCCGAGGTCCCCGCTGGCATTTCGCTGTCGCTTGCGGCCGAGCTGCTCGATCAGCAGGAGGGCTACGCCGATCTTGCCGATATGTATGCCGGTATCGCCGAGATGGATAAGATTCTTCCCCCGGCACGCGAGAAGGTAAATGCCGAGCTGGGCGATCGTTTTGCCAAGCTTTGCCAGGAGCACGAGTTCTTCTACATTCTGGGCAGCGGTCCCAACTTTAGCCAGACCTACGGTTTCGCTATCTGCTCTCTTATGGAGATGCAGTGGCAGCACTGCAGCTACATCCACTCTGCCGAGTACTTCCATGGCCCCTTCGAGGCTACTCAGGATGGCGTTTTTTACTTCCTGCAGATGGGCTCCAGCGAGTGCCGTGCCATGGACGAGCGCGCCCTGGCGTTCCTTAAGACGCATACCGATACGCTGATGGTGCTCGATGCCAAGGAGTACGGTATGGAAGCCGTGCCGGCGAGCGTCCGTGCCTATCTGGACCCGGTGCTGTTCTACGCCATGAACTGCGAGCTGCGTGCTGCACGCGGCAAGGTGTTTGATCACGATCCCGATTTCCGTCGCTATATGGGCTGTCTCTTATACACATCTCCGAGCCCACGAGACCGATCAGTATCTC
>UQVD01000094.1 GCA_900544385.1 uncultured Collinsella sp. | reverse complement strand
GGGTCAGCCCGTGGGAGGCCAGGGCGCCGCTGACCGGTGGACGGCACCGAGCCGTACGCTTGAACTGAGAAGGGGGGGCCTCGCGGCCTCCCCCTTTTTTGCGTTTACGGGCTTTTGTCTCACATAGTAGCTGTGTTTTATAACCCTCGTTTGTCGCATCTTCTGTGAACGGGCTACAATAACTTAGTCTGTGCAATATGGAGGTGAACATGGCTGAAGCTGGTATCGGCGTTGATATCGTCGAGATTTCCCGCATGAAATCAATTCTTGAAAAGACGCCGTCGTTTGCTCGGCGTGTGTTTACCGAAGAAGAGCGTGCGTATTGCGATGCATCATCGCGCCCCGCCGCTCACTATGCGAGCCGCTTTGCATCGCGCGAGGCGGTGCTTAAAGCTCTCGGCACGGGTTTTAGTCAAGGCGTGGGTCGCAAGGATGTTTCGGTAACGCGTGATAAACTCGGCAAACCGAAGGTGTTGCTTTCGGGCCGTGCTCTCGAGATCGCTCAAGAGCTGGGTGTTGTTGAGGTCGCTCTTTCCATTACGATTACAGGAGACTTAGCCGTTGCGAATGCCATCGCGATTACCGAATATGCTCGGCCTAAGCCAAAAGAGGAAAAGGTGAGCACCAAGAAACGCGTAGCGCAGACATTTAAAGAGGTTCGCTCTGTTTTAGATGAGCTTGAGCAGCTTCAGAATTCGGCATTGACGGAGCACCTGGGCGATGCTTCGCAAGATACGCTAGGAGCATAGATGAAACCGGTTTTGAGTACCGAAGAAGTCGTTCGTCTCGAGGATATCATCGAACGCGAAGGGACTTCGAAGGCCGAGCTTATGGAGCTAGCGGGTGAGTTTGCCGCCAACGAGGTCTTGAAGCTCAATCCCGATCGGGTTCTCGTTCTGGTCGGTTTTGGTAATAATGGCGGCGACGGTTGGGTTGCCGCCGATATTCTGAGCCATAAGGGTGTGGACGTGGATATCGTTTCTCCGGTTGAACCGGATGAGATTCCTGCTGCTCTGGCACGTCATGTTGCTCGTCGTACTGCCGGCCGCGATGTGCACGTTTGCGTCGGCCCTTCGCGTGACGAACTCGAGGTTTTGATCGATAAGGCCGATGTTGTTGTCGATGCCATTTTTGGTACCGGTTTCCACGGGAATCTGCGTGCGCCGTTCTCCATCTGGATTCCTACGGTCAATGAATGCGCCGATTGTGTCGTATCCATTGATGTCCCCTCGGGCCTGAATGCCGAGACGGGCGTTGTTGATGACGACTGCATTCGTGCCGAGCATACGGTGACGATGATTGCGCCCAAGATTGGTCTGTATAGCGCTGATGGCCCTGAGTATGCTGGCGATTTGATCTGCGGCAATCTTTACGACCGTCTTGACGAGGTCATCGATGATGTCGACCACGCCGCCGAGATTGTCGAGCCCGGTGACTTAGTTGATTACTTTGCTCCACTTCCTACGAATATCGATAAGTATTCCCGTGGCTCTGTGCTTATTGTCGCCGGATCTGCGCAATATCCTGGTGCTGCCATTATGGCGGCCAAGTCTGCAGCTCGCGCGGGTGCTGGTTACGTGGCAGTCGCGGCTCCTGACGCCTGCGCTAATCTTATTCGCATGGCACTTCCTTCGATTCCCGTCTTTGCTATTCCGTCTGATTCCCGCGGCTCCTTTGGCGCCGCTGCGCGCATGACGGTGTGCGAGATTGCAAAGAAGTACAGCTGCGTACTGTGCGGTCCCGGTATGACGACGTCTGCCGGCGCTATGCAGGTGGTTTCGGGCTTGCTCGAGCTTGATGTACCGCTTATTTTGGATGCCGATGCACTCAACTGCCTTGCTAAGATTGCCATTGACGGTATTGATAGTAACCCCGAGATGTATCGTCGCGAGCAGCCGTTGGTTATGACGCCGCACTATCGTGAGCTTTCGCGTCTGGTTGCCGGTGACGAGGTGAACGACCTTGGTACCGCGATTGCAGCCGCGCAGAAGGTTGTCTGGGCTGCAGGCTCCGACAATCTGGTGGTCATTGCCAAGGGGCCGACGACGGCTATCTGTGGCGTTGAGCGTGTACTGCTGCCGCTCTCGGGTCCGGCTTCTCTGGCAACTGCCGGTTCGGGTGATGTTCTCGCGGGTATTTTGGCCGGCACGCTTGCCACCATGCGCGACGAGATGGATCGTTGGGAGTTGCTGTATTCGTACGCCGTCGCACTTCACAGCTACGCCGGTTTTGCCGCGGCGACGGAGTATGGTGAGAAGAGCGTTATCGCGACCGATCTTATCGACTTGATCGGTCCTGCCATGGAGCTGGCGGCAAAGGATGCGCTCGAAGATCTGGGAATCATGGACGAAGGGTCGGATGACTAATCATGAATAAAGCCGATTTGACGCGCTGGTCCTGGGTCGAGATCGACCGTGGGGCGCTCCGTCGCAACACGAGGGCCTATAAGAACTTGCTGAATCCACGTCAGCGCCTGTGCTGCGTGGTCAAGGCCGATGCTTATGGTCATGGAGCTGTTGAGTGCGCCAAGATCATGTATTCGGCCGGTGCCGACATGTTTGCCGTGGCGACGGTTAACGAGGGCGTTGAGCTCCGACAGGGCGGGATTACGAAGCCCATCCTCATCCTAAGCGAGCCGCCTATCGAGGCCATTCCGACGTTGCTCGAGTTTGATATCATGCCCTCGGTCTATACGTCTGACTTTGCTCTTGCGTATGGCGAATGTGCCGTCGCGGCGGGCAAGGTGGGCAAGTATCATCTCGCCATCGAGACAGGTATGAATCGTATCGGCGTACACTACACGCAGGTGCTCGACTTTGTGCGCGGTATTAATTTCCATCGCGGTATTCAGTGCGACGGCGTATTTACGCACTTCGCCACGGCCGATGAACCTTCGGGCTGGGACTACAAACTGCAGTGTCAGCGCTTTACCGAGGCCGTTCAGGCCATTAAGGATGCGGGCTTTGAGTGCGGTATCGTGCACTGCGCCAACACGCCGTCCTCGATGCTCGACCCCTCGATGCATTTTGATATGATTCGCGCCGGCGTTGGCTTGTATGGCATGCAGCCGTGCGAGCTGAGTGGCCGCGTGATGCAGCTTGATCCCGTTATGAGCGTCCATGCGCGCGTGACGCGCGTGGCACACCCTGCAATGGGCGAAGGCGTGGGCTACGGATTTACCTATCGCGTGCCGCGCACACGCGTTCAGATTTGCACGCTGCCGATTGGATATGCCGACGGTCTTTCGCGTACGCTCTCCAATCGTATGGACGTGCTGTATCGCGGTGAACGTGTGCGTCAGGTGGGTAACATCTGCATGGACCAGTTTATGGTCGCCATCCAGTCCAATCCGGCGCATGAGATTCCCGAGGCCGAGTATGGCGACGAGATGATCATTGTCGGCCGCGACGGTGATGCCGAGATCACCATGGATGAGATGGCGCGCCTGCGTGGCACGATTAACTACGAGGTTGCTTGCGGCTTTGGCATGCGTCTCGACAAGGTCTACGTGTAGGAGCCACTATGGGTGTCATGCACATCCCCGGACATAGTCACCAGGCGCCGCGCGAGGTTGCGCTCGAGGAGATTGAGGCTGTTCTAGGCGACTGTCATCTCTGCCAGCTCTATCAGTCGCGCCATAACATCGTGTTTGGCGTGGGAAACCCCCACGCCCGCGTAATGTTTATCGGTGAGGCGCCGGGGCGTAACGAGGATCTGCAAGGCGAACCGTTTGTGGGGGCGGCGGGCGAGGATCTCAACGGCATTCTGTCGCTGGCTGGCCTCAAGCGCGAAGACGTCTACATTGCCAACGTGCTCAAGTGTCGCCCACCGGGAAATCGCAATCCTCGGCCCGAGGAAGTGCTGGCCTGTTCGCCGTTTTTGCGTGAGCAGATTCGAAGCATTTGGCCCGATATCATCGTGACGCTCGGTAACCCCGCGACGCACTTTGTGCTTAAGACCGAGATTGGCATCACCAAGCTGCGCGGCAGGTTTCATCAGATGGGGCATTTTGTGGTGATGCCCACGTTCCATCCGGCGGCGGCGCTGCGTAATCCGGCGTGGCAGGAGCTGCTGGAGGAAGACTTTAAGATGCTGGGCGACTATCTGGAGCGGCATCCCGCGCCAGAGGGTGCCTCGGAATAATAAGGAGCATATATGTCCCTGGAACGCCTGGGGGTAGGTATTTATAAAACGGCTTGCTCTGCCGATACGGAGCATTTTGGCGAGCTGGTCGCGCCGTGCCTGGAAGATGGTGATGTGCTGATCTTGACCGGCGGCTTGGGTGTGGGCAAAACCCACTTTACCAAGGGCGTTTCGCGTGGTCTGGGCGACGGCCATATGGTCACGAGCCCCACATTCGCACTCATGGCTGTTCATGACCAGGGGCGTATTCCGCTGTTTCACTTTGACCTGTACCGTCTAGAGCATGCTTACGAGCTCGAGGATACGGGCATTTTCGATGTACTGGGCTATGAGGGTGCCTGTCTGCTGGAGTGGGGCGAACAGTTCCAGGACGAACTTACAGACGAGTATCTTTCGGTAACGCTTAAGCGTGATGAGAACGATAGCGACGTGCGAACGGTAACGCTCGAGGCGCACGGCGAGCGCGCAGCGGAGCTTTCCGATTTGATTGATAAGGCTGTACAAGATGAGCTTGCATAACGATTACGCGCTGGTGGTGGCGCTCGATACTTCGACCGATATGCTTGCCTGCGCGGCAAGCTGGATTGATGGGCAGACGGGCGAGGCGAAGCTGGTGAGTGGCGACCATATGTGCCGTCGCCATGCCAATGTGGAGCTCGTGAATACCGTCGACAGCGTGCTTGCTCAGGCTGGCATGGACCGTGCTGACGTGGGCAGTTACGTCGTCGGTCGCGGTCCGGGTTCGTTTACCGGCGTGCGTATCGGCATTTCCACCGCCAAGGGCCTGGCGCGCGGTGCCAACGTGCCGCTGTTGGGTGTGTCGACGCTCGATGCCTGCGCATGGACCGCGTGGAAGGCTGGCGTGCGTGGCAAGCTCGGCATTCTGGCCGATGCCATGCGCGGCGAGGTGTATCCGGCTTTGTATGTGCTGGGCGACGAGGGCCCCGAGCGTCAGTTTGAGCGCGAGCACGTGGTCAAGGCTGCCGTGGCGCTTGATGAGTGGCGCCAAGCCGCGGACTGGGACCAGGTTAAGCTGACTGGCGACGGTCTCGTGCGCTATGGCAAGCTGCTGGGCGAGGATGAGGCCGCTCGCTGCGTAGAGCGCGGCTTGTGGTGGCCTTCGGGCGAGGGTCTCATCCTTGCGCACGCCGCGGGTGACGGCGATCCGGCTCGCGTCCTGCCGATTTACACGCGCCTTTCGGATGCCGAGGAAAACGAGCGCAAGCGTCTTGGTCTTGCCGAGAGTGCGCAGAGCGAAATTACGGGCGTTGCCGATGAGCTCGCCGGTCGTCATCTGCAGTTCCGTCCCATGGGCGCGGCGGATGCCGAGGGCGCGAGCGCGCTAGAGGCCGCCTGCTTTGAAGGTGCCGGACACAAGGCGTGGACGCCGGGCATGTTCCTGTCCGAGTTGGGCGAGGATGTTGCGGTGCCGCGCAGCTGGTGGGTGGCGCACGATGACGGTCAGCTGTTGGGGCTTGCCGGTGGCATGGTCGTAGACGGTGACGTGCAGATTCTGGATGTTGCCGTCGACCCGAAACATCGCCGTGAGGGCATCGCCCGCAAGCTGCTGTCGCACGTGAGCTACGATGCCCAGATGCTCGGCTGTACGACCGCCTCGCTCGAGGTTGAGGACGGCAACGAGGGAGCGATCGCGCTTTATAACGCTCTGGGCTTTACCGAGGCAGGACGGCGCCGCGGCTACTATGGTGCCGGCAAGGATGCCATCGTCATGACGGCTCCGCTGCCCCTGGTGCTTCCGGTCGACAATGCTTCGCCCGAGCCGACGGCGGCTGAGCAGCGTGTGTGGCCGCTGCCCGCGCCCGAACGCACCGCTGAGGAGCGTGCCGAAATCGAGCGCCGCCGCCTGGTGCTTGCCATCGAGAGTTCCTGCGACGAGACGGCCGTGGCGATTATCGATGCGGACGGCAAGATGCTGGCCAACCAGGTGTCGACGCAGATTGATTTTCATGCTCGCTTTGGCGGCGTGGTGCCCGAGATCGCCTCGCGCAAGCACGTTGAGGTCATCGTGAGCGTCGTGGACGCGGCACTCGAGGACGCCGCAGCGTCGCTGGGCCTTACGGGCGGAGCCATCGCGCCGAGCGAGCTTGCCGCTGTTGGCGTGACGCAGGGTCCGGGCCTGGTGGGTGCTCTGGTGGTGGGCGTCGCCTTCGCCAAGGGCTTTGCCTATGCCGCCGGTAAACCGCTCGTGTGCGTCAACCATCTGGAGGGTCATCTGTTCGCCAACCTGTTGGCGCAGCCCGATCTCAAGCCGCCGTTTATCTTCACGCTCGTCTCGGGCGGTCATACCATGCTTGTTCACGTCAAGGCGTGGGGCGACTACGAGGTGCTCGGCGAGACGCTCGATGACGCCGTGGGCGAGGCCTTCGACAAGGTGGCCAAGGCGCTGGGTCTGGGCTATCCCGGCGGCCCCATCATTTCCAAACTGGCCGAGACGGGCAATCCCCGCGCGATTGACTTCCCCCGTGCGCTCAATAGTAGGGGAGACTATCGATTCTCGCTTTCGGGCCTTAAGACGGCCGTGACGCTCTACATTGAGCAGGAGACCAAAGCCGGGCGTACGATTCATCTGCCCGACCTGGCTGCTTCGTTTGAGGCCGCGGTCTTTGACGTTCAGTACAAGAAGGCCAAGAACGCGCTGCATGCCACCGGATGCAAGGAATACTGCATCGGCGGCGGCGTCTCGGCCAACCCGCATCTGCGCGAGATGATGATCAAGAAGCTCGGGCGCCAGGGCATCCGCGTGACGGTGCCGCCTCTCTCGGCATGCACCGACAACGCCGCTATGATCGCGGAGGTCGCCCGCCGTAAATTCGACCGAGGAGAAATCTCGCCGTTCGACGTCGACGCCGATTCAAACATGACGCTGTAGTCGCAAGGGCGCGGTCCCTGGCGCCCGGGCAGCGCCGGGGACCTTCCTGTATCGATATAGCTTCCGAGCTGGTTTGGCGTCGACAACGTCCAGCAAGATTAACAAGCCAGCGTCGAATTTCCGGCGTGCTTTAGCTGAAAGAAAAAGTTGGTGTGCGGAGCTTTGCTCCGCACATTTGGGACGGGAGCCCCCGAGAGCGGCGGGAGCCGGGCGGCGCATATGAACTTTATCGCGAGTTCCGCACGCAAAGGAAAGCACTTAATGTGCTTTCCGTCTTGCGCAGG
>UQVD01000093.1 GCA_900544385.1 uncultured Collinsella sp. | reverse complement strand
GAGATACTGATCGGTCTCGTGGGCTCGGAGATGTGTATAAGAGACAGCTTGAAGGTATTCGAGTTGAGAAAGCTGCATAGGTTACTCCAAAGGCAGCCAAGGCGACGGGCTGTGCGTCCTCAGATGAGGTTCTCGCCCAGGTTTTTGCCGCCGAGGACGTGCATGTGGAAGTGCATGACGGTCTGACCGGCATTGACGCCCTTGTTGGAGATGACGCGGAAACCGTCCTCTAGGCCCTTGGCCTTGGCGACCTCCTGGATGGCGTGAGCCATGGCGCCCATGGTCTCGGCAGGCACGTTGTCGGCGATGTCGCTGTAGTGCTTCTTGGGGATCACGAGCGTGTGGACCGGCGCCTGGGGATTGAGGTCGTCGAACGCGATGACCTGATCGTCCTCATAGACAACGGTCGAGGGGATCTCGTGGTTGGCGATTTTGCAGAAAATGCAATCACACATAGCTGGTTCCTTTCTTACAGACCAGGGTAATTATATTTGGTCGAGATGGTTAGAACGAGAGGTTGTCGTCGGTGTTGGCGGCCTCGCCGTCGGCGAGCACGTCGTTGCCGTCGACGTCCTTCAGGAGCACCGAGACCTTCTGCTCGGCATCGGACAGGCGGGTGCGCAGGCTCTTGAGGAGCTCGACGCCGCGGGTGTAGCTCTCGAGCGACTCCTCGAGCTCCATGTCGCCCGACTCCAGGCTGCGGATGATGAGCTCCAGCTCCTGCGAGGCCTGCTTGTACGTAAGCTGCTCGACCGGGGTCTTCTCTGCCATATCTGTTTCCTTTCCTAAAGGTTTATCACTATGAAACGCGGCCTACTCGACCGTATCGACCGTTGCTGCCACGTTGCCGTCCGCCATGCGCACGCGGATGGCGTCGCCGGGCTTAAAGGTCTTGGCGCTTGTAGCCACACCGTCCTCGCTGTACGCGATGGAGTAACCGCGGGCAAGCACCTTGAGCGGCGACAAGGCATCGAGGGACGCGGCAGCTCGGCCCAGGTCGGACGCGTGTTTACTGAGCATCGTACGTCCCTGATGCTCCAGACGGGAACTCGCAAGCGTGAGCGCATGGCGCTTGCCATCGAGCCCTGAGGTGCTTGCGATCAAGCGCTCGGGCAGACGCTCGAAGTTGGAGCGGAAGGCCCCAACCGAACGCGTTATGGCGCCGGACAGACGATCGGCCGTCAAGGCAAGCTCAGACTCGCGACGCTCGACCATAATCGTTGGGTCGTTGAGGCACGGGCGGCACGCGGCCGCATCGAGCGCGTCGCCCAGACGAGCCGTATAGGTGCCCCAGGCACGACGACCGCGCTGGTCGAGCATTTCCAGATCGACCTGATCTGACCCGATCATCGAAGCCATCGCGGCGCCCAGACGCTGATGGCGCGTCTCGAGCACGTCGGCCAACTCCGTCATGGCCGGCGCCACCGATTCTGCCGCTGCCGTTGGTGTGGAGGCGCGACGGTCGCTCACCATGTCGCAGATCGAGGTATCGGGCTCATGCCCAATACCGGTCACCACGGGCACGGGACAGGCTGTCACCGCACGGGCAAGCTCCTCGTCGTTAAAGGTCATGAGGTCCTCGAAGGAACCGCCGCCACGCACGAGCAAAATGCAATCGGGCGCCGGCGTAATGGCAGCGGCGCGGTGCAAGCCTTCAATAAGCTCTGCCGGCGCACCCTCGCCCTGGACCTTTGCGCCCACGCAGACAAGCTCGACGAGCGGGTTGCGACGGCGCAGCGTACGCTTGACGTCGTCGATTACGGCGCCCGAAAGCGAGGTGACGACCGCCACGCGCGAGCAAAACACCGGGATGCGACGTTTGCGCGCCTCGTCCATCAGGCCCTCGCGGCGTAGCTTTTCGGCCAACTGAGCCACCTGCTGACGCAGCAAGCCCTCCCCCGCCAGCGAGAACGAGCGGGCGACGAAGCTCATGCGACCCGTAGGCTTGTAGAGATTGAAGCTGCCCTTAAAGCTCACCTGCATGCCATCGCGCAGATCGAACGTGCGCTTGAGATAGGCGCCCTTCCAGATGATGCAGTCAACGGCGGCCGAATCGTCCTTGATTTGGAAGTAGCAGTGGCCGCTTCGGGCATTGGGACCACGAAAACCCGTGACCTCACCCAAAACGCTCAGCTGCGGAATGGCATCGAGCGCGCCGGCGGCGATCTCCACCGCTTGGCTCACGCTGAGCTCTTTGCGCTCCTGATCGTCCGAACCGTCGAACTCAGCGGAAACGGCATTGCCGGTTAGGTTCCAGCCTGCCACGCAGCCTCCTTTCGTTATCGCGCACAGAGGCTCCGGCCCCGTGCAAATTTAAGTCCAACACATAGTACAGCGCCGCGAGGACACGAATCCCCGCGGCGCCTGCCTGTCCTATTTGTTATCGGTTGGAATTTCTGTTGTAGCGAGCCATAAGGTAGAGCAGTTGAATGATCGAAGTGAGCGCTGCGGCCACATAGGTAAGCGCGGCTGCCGTCAGCACCTTCTTGGCGCCGTTGACCTGCTTGGAACTCATGCCCGACTGCTCGATATACGCCACGGCGCGGCGACTGGCATCGATCTCGACCGGCAGCGTAACCAGCTGGAACAACACGCTAAACGAGAAGAAGACCAGCGCGAGGGTCGTGAGCCCCGCGACGTTCATGAACAGGCCCATGAGCAGCACGATCGTCCAGGTGCTCTGGGTAAAGTTGACGACGGGAACCAAAGCGGTGCGTACCTTCATCATGGCGTAGCCGCTTTGACGCTGAGCGGCATGGCCCGCCTCGTGGCAGGCGACGGCAACGCTTGCGACCGACCCGCCCGAACGGTTGGCATCCGACAGGTACAGGTTGTTATCCTGCGGGTTGTAGTGGTCGGTGAGCTCGCCAGCGACGCCCTTGATGCCCACGGCGCTACAACCGTTGGCATTGAGCATGCGGCGAGCGACCGTGGCACCTGTGTCGCCGTCCGAGCGAACCTTGGACCAGGTCTTGTATGTCGAGTTGATATAGCTCTGCGCGGCAAGGCCAAGCACCGTGCAGACAAGAACAACCAGCAGGTACAGCGGGTCAATGCCAAAGCCGTATCCATAGTAATAAGGCATGCGAATTCCTCCGAATCGAGTTACACGTTGGAGGCATTCTACCCACTCAGCCGGCTAGGCTTCCCTATAACAACTCAATCTTTCCGTCCTTCACGGTGAGTCCCATATTGCCCGAGAGCAAATCGTCCAGGCGCGAGCCCACGAGCTCAAAGCGCCAGCCTTCGCGCAGGGGGCTCTGCTCGGGATGCTCAATATAGTCGGCCAGGTCATCGCGCGAGGCAATGACCGAGGTCGCCACGCCCGAGCGCTCGGCAACCAGGCGAATGAGCGCATACATCAGGTCCGTCACGCTCTCCAACTCCGGCGAAATCTGACGGTGCCCGCGCACCATGAGCGGTAGGCGATCGTGTGGGCAGCTCGCACCGCGCTTAATGGCCATGAGCGCGCCGTCCACGTCGCGCTCCCCCAGCTGGTCGGTACCGCGAATGCTGCGGAACTCCTCAACACGAACGGGATTACGTTTAACCAGGGCCAGCAGCGTATCGTCGGACATGACCCACTTGCGTGGGATGTTGCGGCGCTCGGCGCGGTCCTCGCGCCAAGCGGCAAGCTCGCGCGCAATGCCCAGCTGATGGCGGCTGCAGGAGTTGATGCGCTTGACCTTGCGGAATGCCTCGTGACGATCGGCGCGATAGTGCGACTCGTCGGCCAGCGGACGCAACTCGTCGAGCACCCAGTCCACCCGGCCCAGCTCGCGCAGGCGACTCATCATCTCGGTATAGGCAACGATCAGGTACTTGACGTCATCGATCGCGTACTCGATCTGCTTATCGGTCAGCGGGCGGCGCGACCAATCGGTAAGCGACTCGGTCTTGGGCAATGAGACGCCGCAAAACGTCTGCACGAGCGCGCCGTAGGAAATCTGCTGGCGCTCGCCCAAAAAGGCGGCGGCCACCTGCGTGTCAAAAATGGGACGCGGCAGCACGCCCACGGTATGGAGCATAACCTCCATATCCTGCGAGCAAGCGTGAAACACCTTGGTCACGCTCTCATCGCCCATAAGCTCGGCCAGCGGCGATAGGTCGTCGATCACCAGAGGATCGACCGCGACGCTCTCGGCAGGGGTGGCAATCTGGACCAAGCACAGGCGCGGGTGGAACGTGCGCTCGCGCAAAAACTCGGTATCGACGGCAATCGCGTCGAACTCGCGGGCGCGCTGGCAAAAGTCGAGTAGAGCCTGATGTGTGGAAATGTACATATCAACCCATCGAATAAGGTTAGGCCCGAAAAACACGGGTAGGATATCGGCATTGCCTTACAACTATACTCGGTTAGTCACAGAACGGGAACGTAAGTATGCGCTGCCTTATCATCCACAACCCGGCATCGGGCCCCAGCTCAGATGAAATCTACGCGTTCACGCACGCCCTCGCGCAGGGCGGCGACGAGGTCGTGATGCGCTTTATCGGCGATGGCATGGAACCCGAGGACGCCGTGGCAGACGTGCGCGAGTTTGATCGCGTGGTCGTTTCGGGCGGCGACGGCACCGTCTCCAACGTGCTCGACCAAATGCGCGGGTGCGGTGTCCCCACGCTCGTCTTCCCCTCCGGCACGGCCTGCCTGTTCTTTAACAACATCGGTAATGCCCCCGAGGCAGCGGCGCTTGCCAAGGCTTGCCGCGCCGGTCGCACGGTCAAAGTGGACATGGGCGAGCTCTTTTGGCTCGACGAGAACGGCAACGAGAAGCGCCACGGCTTTATCATCATCGCCGGCTCGGGCTTCGACGCCGAGATCATGATGAAGGCCGCCCCCGCCAAAAACGACATCGGTGAGATCGCCTATTTCCTGTCGGCGCTCGCCACACCCAACCCCACGGTGGCGCACTTTACGATTGAGCATGACGGCATTGTCGAGGAGCTCGATGGCATCTGTTGCATGGCCGGCAACACCTCGGTCATTCAAAACGACATCAACCTGTTCCCCGATTGCCGCATGAACGACGGCATGGTCGACATCGCGGCCATCGAGCCCGTAAAAACCGTCCAGCTCCTGCCCACTGTGATCACCGCCGCGCTCGACCCCGCCGGCAAGGTGCTCGGCCGTCCGCAGTTCAAGATCATCCAGACCAAGGAAGCCAAAATCACCTGCACGCCGTCGCTGGGCATGCAGTTCGATGGCGAGATCATCTCCAGCAACTCGGGCGTCTTTGGAGCCCGCGCGCTTCCGCAATGCCTCGACCTCATCGTCGACGAATTCTCCCCGCTCGGAAAATAGGAGGACCCCATGAACGACAACCCCCTGATTGGCTTTATCGTCATCGTCTTGGCCATGCTCGTCGGTTACGCCATCAACGTGATCCACCGCCGGAAGAAGTAATTCCACATTGGTATGATATTCATCCAATTATCGTCTCCCCTGCTGTTTATGCATTTGCCAAACAGCAGGGGGATTTTCATTTCGGGCATTCCCAGCTACTTTATTCGGCTACAGTAATCACAGGGCGCCTTTATTAAAGTAAAGCACAAACTGAGTATAATTAACCGCTCATCGCATATTTCATTACGCTTATCGAGTAAGTTTCTTTCATAGATGAATATTGTTTCCAGTTCGTTACGCTAATGGGGTGTCTTTATTGGCTGAAGCCCTCTGGCAACGGAGGGCTTTCGCACGCTGGGAGGGAAAATGAGGAAAACTCACCCCGTCAACGCGCTCAAGAAGCTAGGCATAGGCCTCGCCTTTGGAGCTGCAACCATCATGTCCATGCCGACATCTGCGCTCGCCTGCACGCAGATATACATGGGCAAAAACCTTACGGCCGACGGCAACACGTACTACGGCCGCGCCGAGGACTTTGGCAAGCGCTATCTTAAGCACTACGGCATCGAACCTGCCCACGAACCTGGCTTTAAGTACAGCTCGATTGAATCTGCTTTTGAATACACTTCGAACAAGCCTACCTATCGCTACAGCTATGTACGCGACCACCCCTCCAACTGGATGGGTCGCACCGACGCCTACTCCGAGGCCGGCATCAACGAGAAGGGCGTCTCCTGCTCCGCCACGCTAAGCACCTCCTATAACGAGGAGGCCGCTGCAGCAGACCCCATCGATGAGGAAGTGGGTCTGGGCGAGTACAGTTACGGCAGCATCATCCTGGGCGAGAGCGCCACGGCCCGCGAGGGCGTCGAGCTTCTCGGCAGCCTGATCGATGATCAAGGCGTCTGCACCAACGACCAGATCATCATCGCCGACAACAACGAGACCTGGCTGTTCGCCACACTTTCCGCCCATCAGTGGATCGCCATGAAGCTCGCTGACGACGTCGCGTCGCTCAACCCTAATATCGGGAGCCTCAACTACGATGTCGACCTCAATGACACCGAGAATTGCCTCCACTCTGAAAAGATCCAATCCATGCCCGAAGAAAAGGGTTTCGCCAAATACTCCGCTGACGGCAAATTCGATGTCGCCCAAACGTATGGCGAAAGCCTCGCCGATTCCGGCGTAAACCAGTGGTCCCGTTATGTGCAAGGCCGCAATTATTTTGGTAGTCAGCTGACCGAAGGCACAGATTACGACATTATCACAGTAAAGGAGAAAGGAAAACCTGACCAAAAGGGAGCCATGGTCAGCGAAATCCAGCCCCTGTTCTTCAAGCCTGGCAAGTCTGGTTGGAGCACTTTCGAGTTGATTCGCGCCTTCGGCAACCGCGGCGAGAACGTCCCTGGCCTCAACGCGAACACTGATGGTGTTTATTGCATCGGCAGCGAGCGCAACACCGAGATCAACCTCTTCCAGATTCGTCGCGGGTATGACCCCGAAGTCGCTACCATCCAGTGGGAAATGCTCTCCCGCGCCGCGTACTCCGTCGCCATCCCGTTGTACTCCGCTCTGATAACTGAGGTCAGCCCGTACTTCAGCGATCAGACCGTCTCCTTCGATCACTGCAAACAGACTGACGTCGTGTACAACGAGGAGCCCGAGAACTCAATCAACTACGTCCTCATGGACATCAGCTCGCTCTGCTTTGAGAACCCTGACACCCTTGGTATCAGCGTCCGTGCCTACCTCGATGCGCTCCAGAACGAGCTCATCGAGCAGAACAAGGAAGTTGACGCCGCCATGCTAGCCGAGACGACCACCGAGGGCCGCACTGCCCTGGCTAACAAGGCCGGCAAGGCTGCTACCGAGAACACCTACAAGAAGTGCAAGGCACTGCTCCAGGAGATGCGCGCCTATCAGAAGGCCGAAAACTTCGACCAGCCCTTCACCCCGAGCGACCTGAACACCGAGATCAACGGCCTCAAGGTGTCCATCACCTACGCCAAGGACGCTCTTGCCACCGACCCGGTAACCCCGGATCAGCCTGGTACTCCTGAGCAGCCCGGTACTCCTGAGCAGCCCGGTACCCCCGAGCAGCCCGCTAAGCCCGAGCAGCCCACCACCAAGCCCGAGAAGCCTGGCAAGTCGGACACCACGACCACGGTAACCACCAACAAGACGAACACCAAGGGCGGCCTGCCCACCACCGGTGATCGTTTTGATGGCCGCATGGTGGCCGC
>UQVD01000092.1 GCA_900544385.1 uncultured Collinsella sp. | reverse complement strand
CGAGATACTGATCGGTCTCGTGGGCTCGGAGATGTGTATAAGAGACAGGTTTTCGCCGTCGCACGTCATCGGCATGCAGGGGCCCTTCACCCGCGAGCTCAACGAGGCGATGCTTCGGCAGGTGGGCGCCCAGTGGCTTGTGACCAAGGACTCGGGAACCGTAGGCGGCACGGCCGAGAAGATCGCCTCCGCGCACGACGTGGGAGCGCGCTGTATCGTGGTCGCCCGTCCCGCCGAGGGAGGCGGGGCCCTTTCGCTTCGGGAAGTGAAAGACGCGCTCTTACGGGAGTTCGCGCGCTAGGCGCTCGCCGCGCATGCGTGCCCTCCCGCCTGCGAGGAGGAGCGCCCCGAGCAAGCTCGAACCGTACAAGACCGTCATCCGCCAATAGCTCGAGGACGACGCCCGGAACTGGCGCAAGCAGCCCTTCAATAAGTTGCGGTGAAATAGTGTCTGTTTTTGCTGCTAGATAGCATATTTAGTCCCTAATTCACCGCAACTTGTTGGCGGTGGCTTACTGGTAGCGTAGGCACTCCACCGGGTCGAGCTTTGCCGCGCGGCGAGCGGGGTAGAAGCCAAAGATTACGCCGATGCCGACGGAGACGGCGAAGGCCAGCAATACCGTGGCGATTGAAAAGCTCGGTGTGATTTGCCCGCTGGCACCGAGCTCGCCAAGAATCCCGGATCCGGAGGCAAACATCGCAAGAGCCCAGGCCAGCAGATAGCCAATCAGGACACCCAACAGTCCGCCGGTGACGCACAGCGCCGAAGACTCGGCCAAAAACTGCGCGGTGATATCGCGACGACTGGCGCCCAGAGCGCGGCGGATGCCGATCTCGCGAATGCGCTCCGTTACGTTGGTAAGCATCATATTCATAATGCCGATACCGCCGACAAGCAGCGAGATGCTGGCGACAGCACCCATGATGAGCGAGAACGCGCCCATAAAGGAGTTGAGTGCATCGATGGCGCTTTTCATGGATGTCGCCGATACACTGTCGTACTCATCCTCCTCCTCGATGCCCTTCATCGCGCGCACCTTGGACTCGATGGTCTTACAAAGCTCATCCATGTCCGTGCCCTCGGCGGCAAGTGCCGTCACGCTGGGGAATGAAGGATTCTCGTCGCTAAACAGCCCAGAGATGGTTTCGCGTGGCATATACAGCGTGAGCGAGCCCATGGAGTCGCTGCCGCCGTCGATAACGCCGACAATCTGTACCTCGCCGTTGGAGACCTCAATAGTCTTGCCTACCGCGTCCTGTTCGTTGCCGTAAAGCTGATCGGCGCCGTTGCGGCTGATGAGCGCCACGCGCGAGCCTGACTGGGACTCGGCCTGGGAATAGGTGCGCCCCGCAACGAGCTTGCTGGCCCCCACCGCGTCGAGCATGTCGCTATCGACACCTTGTGCCATGACGGTATAGCTTTTATCGCCGGTCTTATACTCGGTATACGCGCTGTCGACAATGCCGATCTGCTCTATCTGCGGCACCAGTTTTTGAAGCTTCTCAATGTCCGACTCGGTGAGTTCTTGCGACGAATAGATTTGCACCATGCGTGCCGCATTGAGGCCCAGACTGTTGACCAGGCTGTTTTGGATACCGCCGATGAGCGAAGTCATGGCGATAACCGAGGCGATGCCGATGACAATGCCCAGGATGGTGAGCAGGCTGCGCCCCTTGTTGGCTTCGAGCGAGTGAAGGGCTTCCTGGATGAGATCGCGGGCGCTCATGCCACCACTCCTTTCGGCGGGTTGGCGGAGGCGGAAATCATGGGCAGGCTATCTACAGCGCTGCGTAGGGTCCGCGGTGCATGTGGAATATACGCGCCGTCGTGAATGCGACCGTCGCGGATGGTCACGGCACGGTCGGCCTCGGCGGCGATGCCGGGGTCATGTGTGATAAGCACGATGGTTTTGCCGCGCTCCTGAAGTCTATGGAAGGTCTCCATCACAAGCGCTCCGGTGGCGGAGTCAAGGTTTCCCGTCGGCTCGTCGGCCAGAATGATGGGCGGGTCATTGACGAGGGCGCGTGCGATGGCGACACGCTGCATCTGGCCGCCCGAGAGCTCGGATATGCGGTGGTCCCAGTGGTCGACGGGCAGCGTGACGGCCTGCAGCGCGTGCACGGAGCGCATTTCGCGCTGGCTACGGGGCACATTGGTGTAGGCCAGCGGCAGCATGACGTTTTCGATAACCGACAGGCGCGGCAGCAGGTTGAAGCTCTGAAAGACAAAGCCAATGCTCAGGGCGCGAACTTCGGTGAGCTCGTCATCATCGAGCTCGGCCACGTTGACCCCTTGCAGGTAGTAGTCGCCTGCCGTTGGCTTATCCAGGCAGCCTAGGATGTTCATGAGCGTTGATTTGCCCGAACCCGAGGGGCCAGTGATAGCGACGAATTCGCCGGGATTTACCGCCAGGCTCACGTTGTGCAGGATGTGGGCGCAACCCGCCTCGCTCTCAAAGATGCGGTGCACGTTGCGGGTGTCGATAACGGGACGCATTACATGTCCTCATCGGCAGACATACTGCCCGAATCCGCGCTGTAGCCGCCGTCAGCCGTTGCGTCCGCTCCGGTGTCCATGACGAGGGTGTCACTATCGCGCAGCTTGGTAACCGGCACGTTGGGGTTGATCTCGTTGCCCTGGTCGTCGCGCTTGACCTGTGTCTTGCCGACTACGGTTTCGTTGTCTTTTTGCGTCACGACGGTCACCTTGACGCGGCGGGTTTGCTTGCCCTCGTCATCGGTTGCCACGTTGACGTAATAGTGTTCGCCGTCTTCGGTCATGAGCGCCATCGTCGGCACCATCACCACGTCGTCGAGCTGCTCGGTCACCACCGAGACCTCGGCCGTCATGCCCGGCTTCAGGCGCGCGTCGGGCGCCTCGATGAGGATGTCGACGTTAAAGGTCACGCTGCCGCCGCCGTTGGCGGCGTCGGAGTTTGCCACCGACGCGATAGCCGTGACGGTTCCCTGGCTCACGATATCGGGAAACGCGGGATACGTGACGTTGGCGCTCTGCCCAACGGCGATCTTGGCGATGTCCTTTTCGCCCACCTGCACGGTCACCTTCATCTTGGATAGGTCGGCGATCTGCATGCACTGCTTGCCGCCGCTCGTATCGCTTTCGCCCATGATCATGCCGCCTGTTACCGTTGCGCCCACCTTGGCGTTAAGCTCCACGATGCTACCCGAGCTCGGGGCCGTGACCGTGCGACTGGCGGCCTTGGCGTTCGCCTGGTCGAGGTTTGCCTGGGCTGATGCGAGGCTGCGTTGCGCGGCCGATACGGCGTTCGTGTCCGCTGATGCGTCAGAGACGCCAGCCGCTGCGGAAGCTCCCTCGACGTCCGTCGTTGGGGTGGCCTGCGCGGCAGCTGCGGCTTTCTGCGCGTTGGCGAGGTCTTCTTGAGCGGCTGCAACTGCACGCTGCGCCTCGGCAACGTTGCGATCGAGCTCGTCGTTTTTAATGGTCATAAGCACGTCGCCCTCGTTGACGGATTGGCCTGCCTGCACGTTGATAGAATCGACCGTGCCGTCGACAGAAGGGGAGACCACTGAGGACGAAATGGGTTTGAGCTGGCCTTTCGCCTCGACCGTTGTGGTAAACGTGCCCTCGGTCACCATGTCGGTCACCGGCCCGTTGTTGCCTGCGGGCCGTGCGTTGATGGCTAAGGTCACGACAACGGCGATGAGCACAATGGCGGCCACGACGCCGGCCGCAATGCCGCGTCGGATGAGCTTTTTGCGTCGACGTTCGGCATGTTTTGCCTTGAGCTTGGCATATGCCTCTTCATCGGAAATCTCGGTCGCATCGTTCGCGCGTCCGCTCTGCTTATCGGCATGTACGTTTGTAATCAGAGGAATCGTTTCGGTGACATCTTCGGGCGTGCGCTCGGTATCATCCGGGCCCGGGGTGGTCGTGGGGACATTCGGCATAGCGTCTCCTTTATAGAAAGTACCTCGATAAGTATATGCGCCCACCAGTTGGGGCGGGCGCATAGGATGGTTTCTTTCGGAACTGTTAGATTGGTCGCAGCAGCTCCATGTTGTAGGAATGTGCGCGTTGCACTACGAGTGGACAACCACGCACAGGCCGACTTTGATGCAGTCGTGAAGTGCCTTGGCGTCGGCCAGGCGCAGGTTGATGCAACCGTGGCTGCCGCACCACTTGTACGACTCGGCATTATCGAAGCTCTTGTCGTTTTGCCAGGTGGCATCGTGGAAGCCGATCATGTTGCCCTCAAAAGGCATCCAGTAGCTCACCGGGCTCTCGTATTTGGGCTTACCGGTCTCGGGGTCCTTGGCTCCGATCAGGGTGCTGCCGCCGTCGTTGCTGTTGATCTGCCACACGCCCTCGGGGGTGGCGTCTTCGCCCGGTTTGCCGGAAATAAAGTTGGCCTCCCACACGATATTGCCGTTCTCGTCGTAGTAGCGCGCGTGCTGCTCGGACAGATCGACATCGATGTATGCCTTCCAGTCGGGCTCTCCCTTTGCGGTAAAGGTGTCGGCCTTCTGGGAGTACTTGATCTCGATCTCGCCGGTCTGCTTGTTGTTAATGGCGTCCTCGACCTGCTTGGCGAGCGAGCTGCTGTCGATGGACCAACCAAAGTCGCCGCCTTCGACGGCGCACTGCTTGCCATCGGCGCGCGTCCACCAACGAGTGGAGCCCACGGTATTAAAGCCGTTGGCGAGCTCGGCTGCCCAGCTGCTGATCTGCGACGTATCTAGCGTGGGGTTGGCCGGATCAGCAAAGCTGATCCACTGCAACACGGAGCTGCCGTCGACCTTTCCGGCATCCTCGCCGTTGAGCTTGAGGGTCACGTTGACGCCCAGTAAGTTGTTGGCGGCATCGCATGCGGCCTGAATCTGATCATCGGTCAGCGTTCCATTGAGCGGTTCATAGGCATCGTTGCCGAGCTTGGAAAGATCTACGGTCTCGGCCAGCGAGGCAAGCTCGAGCTCGGCATACTTAATGACATGCTCGCGGTTGATTTTTTCGTTGGAGCGCGCCTTCTCGACGGTAAACTTGCCGGCCTGCTCGTCATAGGAGCTATTGGCCTCGAACGTGCCCGAACGGCCCTCGTTAAACTCGTCGATGGCGGCGCCCAGGTCCTCCTCAAACTGCTTTTGGTCAAAGGTGTCGGAGAGCATGGACAGGTCGACGTCTTGATCAAGATCGACTTCGTTGGAGGTAGCGGTTGTTTTGGTCTTGCCACTTAAGGATTCCACAAGGCGGACCGGCCATACAAAGGCTTCGTTGTGGCTGAGAATCTCTTTTGCGGCAGCTTCGCCGTCGACAATGGGCTCATCGGACTCGGGCTGATAGGTCCAGCTAAAGTCATCTCCTGTCACGGTGAGCTTATAGTGCTTCCATGCCGAGTTGACCTTGGTGGCGGCAGACGAAGCGTTGGAGAACGAGACGTCGACGCCGGCGATGGTGGTGTTGGGGTAGGCTACCTGCGAAAACGCTACGACGCCTACGATATAGACAATGACGATTAGACCAAGGACGACAAAGAGCGTCGTCTTTTTGCCCGACTTATTGTTGCCGGCGGGTTTGCGCGCGGGGCCGCGATCGCCTCGAGCGTGCGTGGGGGGCTGCTTGGGCGCATTGCCGTTTGCCTGGCGCTGCTGACGTTGTTGACGCTGCTGTCGCTGTTGGTTCGGGCGTTGGGAAGCGTTTGCCGCACCACGCTGTTGACCGTGGCTCGGCGCGATAGGACGCGACGACTGAACGTCGCCGGTGTGCCTGCTCGGCTGCTGCGGATCGGGAATCAGTTGAGTTCGATCGTTTTGCGACATCGTATGCATATCCTTCGATTTTCGCCTTGCGGTTCATCGTGTTTTTACTGGGCTTGCATTATAGCGATTGCCCTGCTGTTTGTGGTACGGAAACGGTGGCATTCAAAAGAGGTGGGACATTTGTCCCACCTTTGAGTCATTCTTTGCCGCTATCCGCACACACCGCATTTTGCACAGGCCGAAAGTGCGGCCGGAGCCTGCGCGATGCCGCCCTTTGCCGTCTCGCGCAGCGTGGCCGGCAACGCGTGACCCACCGAGAGCATGACATGTGCCATCTGGTCAAACGGCACCAAGCTCTTAATGCCTGCGAGGGCGAGTTGTGCCGAGCTAAAGGCCGCTGCCACGCCGATGGCGTTGCGGTTTTGGCAGGGCACCTCCACGAGGCCACCGACGGGGTCACAAACGAGGCCCAGCAGGTTACTCAGCGCGATGGAACTGGCGTCGAGCGCCTGCTCGGGCGTGCCGCCGAGCATCTGTACCAGCGCGGCGGCCGCCATGGCGGCGGCGCTTCCGACCTCGGCTTGGCAGCCGCCCTCGGCGCCGGCAACGCAGGCGCTTGTGGTGAGGTTGAGGCCGATGGCGGCTGCGCAGTATAGCGCGTCCATGACCTGCTCGTCGTCGAGCTGCAGGCGATCGGCGAGCGCCAGCACGCAGCCGGGCACAACACCCGCGGAGCCGGCCGTGGGGGCGGCGACGATCACGCCCATCGTGGCGGAGCGCTCGAGCACGGCCATGGCGCGGGCCACGGCATCGGTCTGAACGGGGCCCATCAGGCTGGCACTCAAATCGTTGCGGCCGGTGGCTTCGACGAGCTTGGCCTCGCCGCCGATTAGCCCACCGAGCGAGCGCTGCGGATTGGCGAGGGGGGCCGTGGTCTCCTCGCGCATGACGTCGAGCACGCGGCGCATGGCGGCGACGGCGTGGGCCTCGCCGGTCAGACGCGCCTCACGAACGGCCATGACGGCGCCGATGCTGAGCCCCATTTCCTCGCACGCATCGAGCAGCTGCTCGCCGTCGTCGAAGATTTCCTTGGCCGAGACGCCGGGAGAGAGCGACGAGGCAGAACCGGGGAGCTCGATAAAGGTCGCGTAATCGACATTGTCGAGCTTGCGCAGCATGGGGACGACGGTGTCGTCGGGCGCGCCGTCGGTCTCAAAGACGGAGTAGGCCTGGCCGCCCACTTCGGTGCGGTAGGTGCGGCAGAAGGCGATGTTTACGTGGGCGTAGGCGAGCAGGTTGGTGAGCGCGGCGAGCACGCCGGGGACGTCCTTGTGCGCCACGAAGAGCGTGGAATACATGCCCGAGATGTCGACGCCGACGCCGTTAATGCGGCTGATGCGCATCTTGCCGCCGCCCAGGCTCTCGCCGCGGACCTGTGCCGTGGCGCCCGTGTCGTCGACCATTTCGATGTCGACGGTGTTGGGGTGGATGGAGGCGTCGTCGCCCTTGATGTCAAAGTGATATTCGAGGCCCTGCTCGCGCGCGAGGTCGAAGGCCTGCTTGATGTTCTCGTCATCGGTGTCGAGGCCCAGTATGCCCGCGACGAGCGCACGGTCTGTGCCGTGGCCGCGGTAGGTGTGGGCGAAGGAGTTCCACAGGCCAAAGGTGACTTTGGTGATGCGGCCTTCCAGCAGGCTGGCGGCAACTTGGGCGCAGCGCAGGGCGCCGGCGGTGTGCGATGAGCTGGGGCCGACCATGACGGGGCCCAAGATCTCGAATGCCGAGGTCGTAGCTAGTGTTTGCGGCTTGCCTGCCATGGATGCTCCTTATCTATCCCGTCGTCCCGAGGGGCGGGGCATACTCTGTCCCGCCGTTCCGAGGGCTCTGTCTCTTATACACATCTGACGCTGCCGACGATATGCA
>UQVD01000091.1 GCA_900544385.1 uncultured Collinsella sp. | reverse complement strand
AGTCCCTTGCGGCGTAGTTCTTATTTAAGCCGTCCAGGTTTTGGGGTGCAGTTCAGGAAAGCCGTCGGGCGCGTTTTTGATGTATCGATTTTTAGCCGAGGCAAGTCCAGTTGACGGGGGTCGAGCCGTGCTGCTCGAGTAGCCGATTGGCTGCCGAGAAGGGGCGCGATCCCATAAAAGCGGGGAGTTCTGCCGTGGCACGGTTGGCCGAAAGCGGCGAGGGGTGCGTGGAGGCCAGGCAGAACTTGCCGGTTGCCTTGCCCGCGCCGGTCGCGGCGAGCTTGCCTTCGACCATCTGCTGGGCAAAGCGGCCCCATGCCAAAAAGACGACCGGCTGGGGCAGCTGGCAGCAGCGTTCGATAACGTAGTCGGTGAGCGCGCTCCAGCCCAGCTTGGCGTGCGAGTTCGCGGCATGCTCGCGCACGGTGAGTGTAGTGTTGAGGAGCAGGACGCCCTGCAGTGCCCATGGGGTTAGGTCTCCCGTGGCGGGAATGGGGCAGCCCAGATCGGCTTTGAGCTCCTTATAGATGTTGCGCAGGCTCGGCGGCAACTTGGTTTGCGTCGCTGGGACCGAGAACGACAGTCCCATGGCCTGGTTGGGTCCGTGATAGGGGTCTTGACCCAAGATGACAACCTTGACCTGGTCGGCCGGCGTGTAGGCGAGGGCATTGAGGATGTCGTCTTGTGCCGGGTAGATGGTTTGCTCGGTACGCAAAAGGGCGATGCGCTCGAGCAGCTGGTTCGTAGTGTCACGTACCGGCTGCGGCGCATCGCCCAACCAAGTTGCTATGTTGCGGTCGCGGGTCGCGGCGTCCATGGGGCTCCTTTACGTCAGATGCTCTGTTGACATCTATTGTAAAGGCGCACCGGTTGCCTTTATGCCACGGCTGTATGAGGAGTGGGGTCTACGAGACGTGCTCGGGCGCTCCTGCCATGCGAGCCTGTCCATGTGCGCGAAGGTGCGGAAGTTCGACGGTTGCCACCATGACGCCGGTGAGGATGAGGGCGGCGCCAATGAAGGCGATGGGGCTCAGGACCTCGCCGACTAGGAAGAACGAGAAGACAGCGGAGCAGACCGGCTCAAGCGAGAAGGCGAAGCCGGTGGTCTCGGCGGGTACGTGGGGCTGCACGAGCGTCTGGGTGATAAAGCCGTAGGCAGAGCAGATGAGTGCGAGCGCGACGACGACCACGATCTCGCTGGGCGTACTGGGAAGTGTGAAACCGCCAAAGACGCATGCGGCAATGCCCGAGAACAGGCCGCCGAAGCCCAGCTGCCAAACGCCCAGAGCCAGCGGGTCGACATCTTCGACAAAGCGCTTCGCCACAATGATGTGGCCGGCATAGACAAAAGCGGAGAGCAGCATGATGATTGCGCCGGGATTCAGGCTGGTAAAGTCGGCGCCCGAGAGCAGCAGCATGCCGCAGGTGACGATGGCGGTGCCGACGAGCACCTTGCGCTCGGGGGCGCGACGCAGCAGGGCTGCGTTGGCAAACGGCACGATTACGACTGTCAGGCTCTGCAAAAAGCCGGCGGTGGAGGCGGAGGTGAGGCTGGAGCCCAGGCACATGCACGTGAGCTCGGTTGCCATGATGGCACCGATGATGGCGGCGCGAACCATAAGGTCGCGGTTGATGCGAAACGCGTGCTTGTGGAAGAGCAGCAGACAGGCCGCAAAGGCGATGATGCAGCGCAGCGCAACGATGCTCGTGGCGTTCATGCTGTCCATGCCGATCTTCATGAGGGGGTACGAAAAGCCCCATGCGACGGGAACAGAAAATGAGAGCGCGATTGCTTTTTTGCGATCCATGGGACTCCTTTTGTTACAGAACGGTTTCGCAAAAAGGATTCTGCTCCCAGATGTGGATGTAGTAAAGCGAATGTATCTTCAGTATGATTAAGAAATGCTAATGTTGGCGGGAAAAGTCCTGGCAAAACGTTTTACAGCTACATCGATGTGGAGGCACGATGGCACCGCGGTATCAGATTGTATGTATGGTGGTCGATTGCGGCAGTCTGAAACGTGCAGCGGACGAGCTGGGCTATACGCAAAGTGCGGTGAGCCAGGCCGTCAAGGCACTCGAGCGCGAGCTGGGCACCACGATTATCGAGCGCGGAAAGCAGGGCGTTTCGCTTACGCGCGACGGTAAGCAATATCTGCCGTACCTGCGCCAGATCGTGACCGCCGAGGCCGAGCTCGAGGGCAAGCGCCAGGAACTGCTGGGGCTTTCGTCGACCGATATTCGCATTGCAACGTTTACCAACGTGAGTCGAACCGTGTTGCCGCGCGTGATCCGCGACTTTGGGGCGCTGCACCCGGGCGTACGCTTTACCCTCAAGCAGGGCGATTACACGCGCAACGCCCAGTGGGTGCACGATGGCGTGGTTGACTTTTGCTTTACGGCGCGTGGGTTTACCGCAGGGCTCGAGAAGCGCGTGGTCTATCACGACGAACTGGTGGCGCTGTTACCGACTGCGCACCCGCTGACAGCAAAGGAAAAGGTGACGCTTGCCGACCTAGCGTCCGAGCCGTTTGTGCTGCTGGATGAGGGCGAACAGAGCCTGGTGCTCGATGCATTTGCGGCGCATGGCTTGTCGCCGCACGTGACGAGCGAGGTCACCGACGACTACACCATCATGGCGATGGTGGAGGAGGGTCTAGGCGTGAGCATGCTCTACCGTCGTACTGTGGAGGGCATGCGAGCCGATATTCGCGTGCGGCCCATCGTGCACGCTCCCTCGCGTGACGTAGTGGCAGCCTGGCGCAGCTGGGATACCATGCCCATCGCCACGAGGCGCTTTATCGACTATATGAGCTCGCATATTGTCAATTAATGACTGGCGTGGCTTTGAGTGCGGTGTTTAGCGGGCTGTCGCTTTGGCTTGGGTGGCGCGATAGGTGCGTGCCGGGTGGCAAAGTAGTACCACCACGACCATAAAGAACGCCGTGGTGCCCAGGCTGATGGGGTAGACCATCATGATGTTAGCAAAGGTGCGGAAGTGCGGGAACACGCAGAACACCCAATAGAAGCGGATGCCGCAGACGCAGATCATGGTGATGAGGGCGGGCGTGAGCGAGATACCAAAGCCGCGCAGGTAGCCGGACATGTTTTCGTAGAACATGCTAAAGGCGTACGCCGGGAAGATCGAACACACGCGGATATAGCCGATCGAGACGATGTTGGGATCGCTGTTGAACAGCGACAAGATCTCGCGTCCCAGGCCGACAATAACGATGATCGTGGTGAGTGCAACGATACCGCCTTCGACCAGGCAGACCTTGAGCGTTTTGGTGCAGCGGTCGATCTGGCGGGCACCGTGGTTTTGTCCTACAAAGGTGGTGCAAGCCTGGCTAAAGCTGTTGAGCAGGTTGTAGCATACGTACTCCAAGCTCATAGCGGCGCTCGATGCCGCCATGACCTCGGTGCCCAGGCTGTTGATAGCAGACTGGATGATGATGTTGGCGACGGCAAAGACGGCGCTCTGGATGCCGGCGGGCAGGCCGATCTTGACGATGCGCTTGAGGGCGACGGGGTCGATAGCCAGGTCGCGCGGGGTGACGCGGACGACGGAGTCGGTCTTGAGCAGGCGGATAAAGAGCGTGGCGGCGCTGACAGTGTAGGCGATAGCGGTGGCGATGGCGACGCCCGCGACGCCCCAGTGGAGTATGGGGACAAAGATGAGATCCAGGCCAATGTTGAGGACGGTGGACACGGCAAGTGCCTGCAGCGGCATGCGGGTGATGCCGACGGAGCGGAAGATCGCGGCCTCAAAGTTGTAGAGCAAGATCGAGGGCATGCTGAGCAAAAAGACGCGCAGGTAGAGCGAAGCGAGCGGCATGGTTTCGGCGGGAACATTGAGCGCGGCGAGCATGGGCTCGGCAAAGATCTCGCCCAGCGCAATGACGACAAAGCCCACGAGCGCCATTAAAATCGAAGTATGGACGGCGCGTTTGACCATGTTCTGATCGTTGCGGCCGATAGCGTTGGCGATGACCACGTTGGAGCCAAGCGACATGCCAATAAACAGGTTGAGCATAAGACTGGTAAGCGGAACATTGGAGCCGACCGCCGCCATGGCGAGGGTTCCCTGGTCGCCCGAGAAATTACCGATGATGACCGTGGCGATGAGGTTCGACAGCTGCTCCAAGATGCTCGTGGCGGCCACGGGGAAGGCGAACAGGGGAATATTGCGCCACAGCGAGCCGGTGGTCATGTCAATGTGCTTAGATACGGTGTCAGCCATATGCTCTCAATCTCTAATATGCTCTTTTGTGCTTATTTGCGCAGACGATGATACTCCTAATCGACTAGTCATTGGGGACGTTCTAAAACGATTACTCATTCAAGAACGTCCCCAATGACTAGGCGGGGAAGGCGTGCGACAATGGTGGGCGTTGTGTTGTTCGCGCTAAGGAGTTGCCATGTTGTTGTGTCCCGTTTGCCATGAGCCGCTGGTGGATGACGAACGCGGTGCTGCATGCGCGGGTGGGCACCGGTTTGACCGTGCGCGCGAGGGCTATCTATATCTCCTGCGCTCGTCCAAGAGCGGCGACTCCATGGGCGATCCCAAGTCGCAGGCACGCAGCCGTCGCGACTTTCTGAACCGCGGTTACTATGCGCCGTTGCGCGATGCGATGGTCGAGCTGGTGCGCGAGCGGGTGTCTGGACGTGCCGCGTCTACGAACTGCCCCATGACGTTGCTCGATATTTGCTGTGGCGAGGGCTATTACACCAGCGCCATGGGTGCGGTGCCGGGCGTGAATGCTTACGGCTTTGACCTGGGCAAAGAGATGGTGCGCCTTGCCGCCAAGCGCGGCGATGCGACCTACTTCGTGGCCAACATGAAGGACATCCCCGTGGCCGATGGCACCTTCGATATGGTGACCGAGCTCTTTGCTCCCTTTAACGAGCGTGAGTTTTCTCGCGTGCTGGCGCCAGAGGGCTCGCTCTACACCGTGGTGCCGGGTGCCCGTCATCTGTTTGGGCTCAAGGAGGTACTCTACGACACGCCGTACCTTAACGATGAGAAGCTGCCGAAGACCACCGAGCTCGAGTTGGTCGGAACGCGGCGGGTGTCTGCGAACATTACGCTCCAAACCCAGGCCGACATCGAGGCGGTGTTCCAGATGACGCCGTACTACTACCGCACGCGCCCTGCCGATAAAGAGCGCCTGGCAAACTTGGACACCCTTCAAACCGACATCGACTTCATCATCGCCGAGTACCGCCACAGCTAACAACCTGCCAAAAAGGGACAGGTTTGTTTTGGTAGGTTTTGTCTGGGCAAACGTAAAGGGCCGACCGCGGAGATGCGCGATCGGCCCTTTTTAGTTGCTTGGCTGCAGAGGTTATGAGAAGCGGGCGCTTACAGGCGGTCCTTGTTCTCGGCCTTAACGGCGTGTGCCTGCTGAACAAAGAACAGGTCGTAGACCACGATGACAAAGGCGATTATATTGACGGAGCTGCCGCCGAGTGCGGGAAGCGTGAGCACGGCTTGGAGGAGCGTGGCTGCCGCGGCAACGATACCGAGCTTAAATGCGCCGTCTACCTGCGAAGGCTTGTTGGCGCCCTTGATACCGGCGACGCCTGCGGCAAGGTCGACGAGGCCCTTAACAATCACCACAACAGCGGCGAGTGTGGCGTTCGATCCGTAAGCGGATCCAAAATTGCCGGTAACAATGCCGGCAATTCCGATGACGAGGCTGGCGATGCCCAGAACAAAATAAATCAGGGCAAGGATTTTGAGTGTCTTGCGAGCAGCGCTCATAGCTGGTCCTTTCGATGCGGGCGCGGAGAATCTGTCGCGCCCAGGTTACGGCACATATCGTGAAGCACATTGTAGTTCAACGGGACGATGCATGCGTTTGAAAGCGTCTCTTGCCTGTACGGTCCAACCTTTCAAAAAGGAAAGCTGGACGTAAGCCAAATCGATGGCAGCCCATGTGCGGCGCTGCGATGATGAGGCCGTAACAAGGAGCTGGTCTCAAGGAGGAGCCATGATGTACGGAACAGGGCAAGTGCGTGAGCCGCGGTCGTTGGGAAGGCGCATGGGCGATTCTGTGATCGCTGCCGTGTGCACGGGATTGATGGCGGTGCTTTGCATTGCGATGCTGTGGGCCATGTCGCATGTGGGACAATAGCGGACGGTTGGGTGCTGGCATAAACGGCGCCCCGCGTATTCGTTTTGCTTGTTAAGGAGTGTCCATGGGCGTCGTCGATCCCTTTTCTGTTGCTCGGGCCGCGGGGCTCGAGCTCGTGCGGAAGTCCGAGGGCCTCACGCTCACCGACGGCGCGATGGAGCTGCGTGCCGATTTTGCCCGCATGCTGCCACGACTCAAGCAAGGCCGTCTGCAGCAAGAGCTGCTGGTAAAGGCTGCGCGCACAAAAGGCATCGAGAGCCCATGGGCGATTGATGCCACGGCAGGCTTTGGCGAGGATTCGCTGCTGTTGGCGGCCGCGGGCTTTACCGTCGATCTGTATGAGCAGGATTGCGTGATCGCGGCGCTCCTCAAGGATGCCCTGGATCGCGCGGCAGATGATCCGGCGCTTGCGGCTGCCGTGGCTCGCATGCGCCTTCATGCGGGCGAGGACAGCATTGCCGGCCTTCGCCATACAGCTGAGCTGATCGGGCAGGGCGAGCTCGCCGCTCCCGACGCGGTGTATCTGGATCCCATGTTTCCCGAGCGCACCAAGAGTGCGGCGGTGAAAAAGAAGTTCCAACTCCTGCACCATTTGGAACAGCCGTGTGCCGATGAGGAATCGCTGGTCGAGGCGGCGCTTGCTGTGCATCCGCGCAAGGTCGTTATCAAGCGGCCGGTGAAGGGCCCGCTGCTTGCCGGAGTTAAGCCGAGCTATCAACTTGCGGGCAAGGCCGTTCGTTACGATGTTTTGGTGCCGCCGCGCCCGTAGCTTGCGCGCGATGGTTGGCGCTCCGTCAGTGCCGTGCCGATGCGAGGCCTATTTCCAAGGATGCGACGTCAGGTGCCAGCCGCCGCAGTATTCGCATTTGTAGCAGGCCAAACCACGCCGCCCGCGGTTTTCGCAGTCGGCCATAACGGCCTCGGCCTCGGCGCGCGTGTCGTAACGGTTTTTGCGTTCGCACGACTTGTAGCGCCAGGCTTCATCGCGCTCGGCGTCCAGGGCGTCGCGGCGCTCATTCTCGCGCGCAAACAGGTCGCTCATATCGCCGCCCGTGGCAGCGCCTAAAAACTCGCTTTTGGCTTTTGACCAAGCGGCTCGCTTTTTGCTCCCCATCTGCTTCGTGCCCCTCTCCAAACGCTGGTATCATTGCCCAATCAAAGTGATACCAATAAACGTGAGGTCGCCGCGTGATGATCAGAAAAACCCTCGATACCGACATTCCCGCCGTCATGGCTATCTATGACGCGGCCCGCGCCTTTATGCGCGCGCATGGCAACGCCACGCAGTGGCCCGAGGGCACGCCTTCTGCCGAGCAGCTGGCAGCCGATATCGCCGCTGGTGGCAGCTATGTGTGCGAAGTCGACGGTCGCGTGGTGGCGACGTTTGCCTTTTTACCGGGTCCGGACGAGTGCTATGACGTAATTGAGGACGGTCAATGGCATAGCGACACTCCGTACGCCGTGCTGCACCGCGTGGCATCCGACGGCACCGTGCACGGTATCGCGGCTGCGATGTTTGCCTTTGCCAAGGAGCGCGCCGATCACCTGCGTATCGACACGCATCAAGACCTGTCTCTTATACACATCTGACGCTGCCGACGATATGCAGTGTGTA